>CAZISU010000210.1:0-8193 GCA_964541935.1 uncultured Planctomycetaceae bacterium
CACGGTCGCCATGCACGCTACGGGCAGCGACACCGGCCAGTCGCGCGTGGCCCGCCTGTTCGTAGTAGCAAACGTGGCTTTGGGCCTCGACGATCATCTCCTCGCCCGGCCGGCAGTGCAGCAGCAAGGCGATCACATTGGCCATAGTGCCCGAGGGCACAAACAGGGCCGCCTCCTTGCCAAGCATCTGGACCAGGCGATTTTGCAGCTCATGCACGGTAGGGTCTTCGTCGAAAACGTCGTCGCCGACGGGCGCCTCCAGCATGGCCTCGCGCATTTCAGACGAAGGCCAGGCGGCCGTGTCGCTACGGAAATCTAGATGATGGTCGGGCATCGATTATGCTCCTGGGCTGGCGTGTCTAGGACGCACCCTACGAAATCTCATTCAGCCGGCTCAAGAACCTGGATCGACATGCCCTTGACGATATCTTTGACGGCTTTTTTGTACTCCAGCATGTGCGGGGCCATGAGGTGTTTTTCCAGGGCCTCGACGCTTTCCCATTTCTCAACGACCGTGACCACGTCTTTGCGTTCCGGCGGTTGGACGGGGATGTTGGTGGGCACGTCGACCATGGGGCCGTACTCGATGCAGCCGTCCTCGGCCCGAACCGCGGCGATGATTTTTTTGAACTCTGCGATAAACGCGTCGCGTTGTCCGTCGTTAATTTCGATTGTGGCTATTACGCAAATCATTTTTTATCCTTTAATGAGTAGAGTACGTTAGGTTTTCCAAGGTGCTTTTTGCAGTTGGCGTGATTTTTCCGCCAGTTTAAAAACGCGTCTGGCGTTTCCTCGCATGATCGGTTCGACCAGTCCAAACGCATCGTCGCGTCCGAGCCAACCTTGATCTACTAATTCGCTCAAGGCCAGCGTTATGCCTTGACGAGCAATCCGCGAGTGCCCCAAAACGCATTCGACGGGACGATAATCTCCACCGAATGTGAATATCTTATTTGCTGGAGCTGTCACAAGATAGCTCTTGAGGAACTGGAGCGATGCGGCCGGGTCGATGATCCATGACCAGCACATGTCGATGTGAGCGTTTGTGTAATGCTTGGCCACGGCCACGAGATCTTGCCAATATGGGTAAGCTATGTGCATGAATACCCACTGTGTTTGCGGAGATTTTCTGCAAAGCGCGGTGGCCTGTGCCGGGTTTTCCGCAACTCTTTCCAATGGCATCCTATTCTGACCCGCATAGTATCCCAAATGCAGCTTGACCGGCAAGTCGTATTTGTTTGCTTCTTCAACGGCGAACCAGAACAAATGATCTTGGAGCAGCTTCCGTTCGGAGGAAGAGACGGGATCTTTTTGCACGATCTTTTGAAAAACCCCTTCGGCTTTCTCGGGCGGAACTTTTTCGTAGTCGAGACCTCGTGAGTAAGCCGCCTGGCTTTTGACCGCCACGGCATATCGGCCGAATTTCTCGAACCACCAACGAATCACCTTGTGCCAATCCGCAAGGTCGTTAACAGCTTGTTTTGCGGGTCGACTCAAGCTCTGCGAATTCGGACTCATATGCATTCCTACAATGCTTATATCCTGCATCAAGAGCGTTGGCTGGCGAGAGCAATGAAAAGGCTCGTTGCCGGGATAATTTACCTGGCAAGACTCTATATTAGCCTTTTCGACCAGGATTTTTTTGTAATAACCCTTTTTATGTAGCTTGTCGTATTCGTCCTGGAGGCGAGGAATGTTTTCTTTGTTGAGGTCCTCGATGCCGTAGAGTTCTCTGATCGAGGCACGCACGGCAAGACCGTATCCAGTACACTTAACGGCCGGCCAGTAAGGAGCCAAAAGACGCCATTTACCCAGCGGGTCTAATCCGGGCGAGGTGAGCCGATTGACATCCGCCCCGGACATGCCTGCCGAAATCAAATCGCTGTTTAGATAGTGCGAAAGCAGTATGGACCAATCATTGCACGGTTTTCTACCGTTGCCAAGCGTGTCGATTTCGTCCGGCAAGTGCTCGTGCGTGTCGACGATCGGCGTTTGATCGACTAGGCATCGCAACTCATCTCGAAAGCCGCCTGGCGACGGAGCATGCACGAAAGGGGAATCCGATTCAGCCTTGGCGAAGCTCCCTAAAGCAGCCGTGGTTCCGAGCGCCCCAAGCACTTTGAGCGTTTCGCGGCGAGTTTGACTTTGGTTATTGGGGGGCATTTCTCTCGACCTGTTACGAGAATTTTTCTCGGCAAATACAGTATTTCTCAATCACATCCATGTCGGGCTCGATGCCGATCCCCGCTTCGGACCAGAGCCGTACTTCACCGGCCTTGCCGGTTTCGCTTTCCTTCGTCTCGGACTCGGTTTGTTCTTTGGGCGTGATTTCCAGTGATTCGGCCACGTCTTCTTCGAGCAGCGTTTCGCCCGAGATGAAATCGGCCGGATAGTTGAATTGTTCCTTGGAGGCAAGCGACAGAGTGGCGCGGGTGCCGACGGCTGTTTGCGGTCGTGAGCCGACCCAACAGCCGAGCTTGGAGTCGCGGCAGGCGTCGTGGATGGCGGCGGCCGTCGTGAGCCCGCCCACGCGACCCGGCGAGACGTTGATCGAGCGGCAGGATTCCAGCTCGATTGCCAGTTCGGCTTCTTCCAGGCTGGTGATCGATTCGCTCAGACAGATGGACGTGCGGATGGTTTCCTGAACCATGGCGTGGCCCACCAGATCGAACGGGGCTAGCGGCTGCTCGACCATCTCCAACGAGAAATCGTCCAAGCGGCAGAGGATCTCCATGTGGTCCAGCCGCATGCCACCGTCGACGCTGACGTGGATGCGTTGGACGGGATACTGCTCGCGGACCGCGCCGAGCATCTGCAAGTCCCAGCCGGGGCGAAGCTTCAAATCAACCCGGGCGAAGCCGGCCTCAAAGGCCCTGCCGATCGCGGCCAGAAAATCGTCTATAGATTCCATCTGGTCTAAACTGGTGCCCACCTCGACCGCCGGGCGGGTGCCACCGAGGGCTTCGGCCAGCGGCACATCGCGTAAGCGGGCCGTCAGATCCCACCAAGCCATGTCGACGGCGGCCTTGGCGTATTGGTTGCCCTGGAACATTTCGAAGCAGTGTCGCAGTTCGTCGTTGTCGTCGACCGCCTTGCCGACAACGGCCGGAGCCAGCCAGTCTTTCAAGCAGACAAAGGCCCCGGCGGCCCATTGACCGCTCCAGAGCGGGCCGTTACCCGGCGCGGCTTCGCCCCAACCGGACTTGCCGTCGCCATCGACACGGACCAAAACCGTTTCCAGTTTAGCCAGGCGCGGGTCTTGCCCGGCCGGCGGGTTGAGTAAAGGGATGGCCAGATGAAATAGTTCGATAGAGTTTATTTGCACGGTATTTACCAGAAAAAATTACGGGTTGCTATTATTGATTCTCTTCCGCTAACTCGATCGCTTTCAACAGCCCGCGTGCCTTGTTGAGCGTTTCTTTCCACTCTTCGTTGGGCACGCTGTCGGCCACGATGCCTGCGCCGGCCTGCACGTAGGCTGTGTCGCCTTGCACGACGATGGTTCGCAGGGCGATACATGTATCCATGTTGCCGTTGAAATCGACATAGCCCACCGCGCCGGCGTATGGGCCGCGGCGGTGGGGCTCGATCTCGTCGATGATCTGCATGGCGCGGACCTTGGGCGCGCCCGAAACGGTGCCGGCCGGCAGGCATGCCCGCAGGGCGTCGAAGGCCGTGTTGTCTTCAGTGAGCTGCCCTGTCACATTGGAGGTGATGTGCATGACGTGCGAGTAGCGTTCGATGGTCATGATGTCGCTGAGTTCGACGCTGCGGAACTTGGCCACGCGGCCCACGTCGTTGCGGCCCAGGTCGACCAGCATGACGTGCTCGGCGCGTTCTTTGGGATCGGCCAAGAGTTCTTCGGCCAGGCGTTGGTCTTCCGCTTCATCGCCGCTACGGCGTCGCGTTCCGGCCAGCGGGCGCACGGTGACTTCGCCATCGACCACACGGACCATGACCTCCGGTGAGCTGCCCACCAGCGTGACGCTGGGCGTGCGCACGTAGAACATGAAGGGGCTGGGGTTGACCACGCGCAAGGTGCGGTAGATCTCGAACGGATGGGCCTTGATGGGTATCTCCAGACGCTGGCTGAAGACCACCTGAAAAATATCACCGGCACGGATGTAGTCCACGCATTTCTCGACCGCGGCCTCGAAATCCTCTTGCGCAAAATTCGTTTTATACTCGAGATCCACATCGCCGCCGGAATAAATATCGGCCGGTTTCAACTCGTTCGATTCGGTTGAAAGCTGTTCGACCAGCCGGTCTACCCGTTGCTGAGCGTCGTCGTATGCCTTGCGCAAATCGCCGCCCGACTTTTCTGGACGGGCCATGGCCACCACGAAAATCGTCTTTGTCACGTTGTCGAAAATGACCATCTGGTCGTAGAACGAAAAAGCCAGGTCGGGCACGTGGCGATTGTCGGCCGGGGCATTGGGCAGGTTCTCGCTGTAGCGGATCACATCGTAGCCGGCATAGCCCACTGCACCGCTGAGAAACGGCGGCAGGCCCGGCACGCGGGCCTCGCGAACCGACTCGACGCGGCTGCGGAGTTCGTCCAGCGGGTCGTCGCTCTCGAATTGCCGCGTTACCAGGATCGGCGAGCCGGAAGCCGATACGCCCGAGAGCGAGTTGACCGTGACCCGACGGTCGTAGGCCTCGATCTCCAGGTACGGCTCGGTGGCCAGGATGCTGTAGCGTCCCACCCGTTCGCCGCCGACCACGCTTTCGAGCAGACAGGAACAACGGCCGCCGTCGATGCGATGGAAGGCCGAGACTGGCGTGAGCGAATCGCTGACCAGACGCCGATAGACGGGAATCAGATCGGCTCGCTCGGCCCCGTCGCTACCGCCGGCTAGCTGAGAAAAAGTCTCAAAATCGGGTAAATGCCTTGACGGTTTTTTATTCATTTGGATAAACGCCACGTTGGTTTTCATTCACTACAATGAGTGCTATGTTACGCTTTAATTGGCGGGTAGCCCCGATAGCTTGCCTATCGGGGTGCTGCAGGCACAAGAGGCAAACAGAGGCAAGGCTTTATGCCTCTTGCGGCTACGCCGCCCCGATAGGCAAGCTATCGGGGCTACCCATTCTGATTTATCAAAGTCGATCTTTACGCAGTCAACTAACTTAACACCCTCCGACAGTTGTCACAAGCAAGCTTACGGCCTGGGTGACCGATATTCGTCCCCCCCAGACAATTTCCGCCGCATGAGGGCGGACAAACTATTATACGGCAATATTTTCCAAAATCTGATAGACTTATTACACGAGAGACACCGTATTAACCGTATGGATCGGTAGTATTATCTCTCGGGTTGACACCGGGGGGGACGCTGCTAGAATCCTTGTGGCGATGTATGCTATGCCATGAACCCCGGCGGCGGCGTGTGTGTTTAATATTTTGAGGGCACCCGCAGTGGTTTTTTTCGAGTGGCGGTATTGCTTAACGGGTGGGGGGGTGCTAATTGATCGTAGACTACCTGACCTTTTTGCCCACGGAATTCGCCCTACCAGAGAGCTATCCTAATGAAGTGCCAGAAGTGTGATAAACCGGCTACGTTTCACATCACCGAATTGACCGGTGGGAAGCCGCAGGAGCTGCATCTTTGCGAAGATCACGCCCGCGACTACCTCACCCAGTCGAACGAAGAGCAGTCAACCGCCGGCAGCATGGCCGCCGTTCTGGCTCAGCAGATGGCGCAACAGATGGCAGTCGGACAAACGGCCGAAGAGCTGTCCCAGCTCGACCAGCAGGTGTGTCCGGTTTGTGGCATAAGTTTTTACGATTTCCGCTCGCAAGGGCGATTGGGGTGCCCGTTCGACTATACGTGCTTCAAAAAACAACTCGAACCGCTGATCCTCAATATCCACGGCGAGACCGAACACGTGGGCAAACGGCCCAGCCGGGGCGTGAGCGGCAGCGAATCGCGGACACAACTCATCCGCCTGCGTCGCGAAATGAAAGAGTCCGTCACGCGGGAAGATTACGAGCGAGCCAGTGAACTTCGGGATGAAATCCAGCGTATTCAGGATGCGTCGGAAGGATGAGTCGTACAGGGCGGAAAAGAATAACGCAGATATTATGATCCACGCACAAAATACTAACCCGAAGCGCAAGCGAGGGACATGCAAGCGAAGGCAAACGGCCCCTCGCTTGCGCTTCGGGTTAGTATTTATCAACCTTATATAACTAACGCCAGGCTCTAGCATTGAAAATTGACGACCTCAAACTGAAATCGGGCGAATGGCTGCGAGGCTCGGGGCCCGAATCGGATATTGTGATTAGCAGCCGCATCCGGCTTGCCCGCAACCTGGCTGACTATCCTTTCGTTAGCCGCGCTTCGGATAGCGACCGCGCGCATATCGAAGAAACGCTGCACGGTTGCATCCCGGATCTGCCAGAGGGCAAGGAGCTGATGTACGTCGATATGAAGACGCTGGACGAACTCGACTGCCAGTTCCTGGTCGAAAGGCACCTCATCAGCCGCGAGCACGCCGAAAGCCAAGGCGCCCGCGCGGTGGCCATCGACGGGCACGAAAAGTACAGCCTGATGGTCAACGAAGAGGACCACCTCCGCATCCAGGTAATGCACAGCGGACTCGATCTGGAAGGCACCTGGGAGCAGATCAACAGCATCGACAATCTGATCGAAGAGAAGGTGACCTACGCCTTCCACGAAACGCTCGGCTATCTGACGGCCTGCCCCACCAACGTGGGCACGGGCATGCGTGTGAGCGTGATGTTGCACTTGCCGGCGCTGGTGCTTACGCGCCAAATCGACAAGGTCTTCCGCAGCCTGCAAAAAATAAGCCTGGCCGTCCGCGGCCTCTACGGCGAAGGCTCGCAGGCCATGGGTGATTTCTACCAGATCAGCAACCAGATCACCCTCGGCCGCAACGAAGAAGACCTGGTCAAACAGGTGGCCGACATCGTGCCCGTCATCATCGACTACGAACGCCAGGCCCGCGAGTTCCTGATTAAGGAAAGTCACGAGAACCTGCACGATCGCGTCAGCCGTGCCTACGGCATCTTGCGAACCGCGCAGACGATTAGTTCGGAAGAGACCATGCATTTGTTGTCCAGCGTGCGGATGGGCGTGAACCTGGGCCTTATCGACGACCTGGAAATTCCGACCATCAACGAGCTTTTCATCCAAACCCAGCCGGCCCACTTGCAAAAGCTAAGCGGCACCGAGCTGGACCCCACCGACCGCAACATAGAGCGTGCCCGCTTCTTGCGCCGCCACCTGCAGAAGCACACCAACGGCGACGAGCCGGAACAGAATTAAACCGTAGGAATTTTGTAGGGTGCGTCCGCGACGCACCAAGCACGGCTAAAAGCTACTCCGTTTTATCCGCCGCAATATACCCCAACGTAGCCAGAAAGCGGTCCATCTCCTGAACCGTTTTGTCGTAGTAGCGGTTCTTGCTGCCGCGATAGTTGAAGAATCCGTGCGGCTGACCTTCGTAGAGATGCAACTCACATCGTCCGCCGACCTTGCCCATCAACGTGCGATACTCTTCAGCCGTGGACGACGGGATGAGCTTGTCACGGGTGCCCAAGAAGACAATCGTGGGCGGCGTCTTTGCGTCGATGTTGTGCATGGGCGAGAAGCCTTGCCAGTAGTCTTTGACTCGCTCGTGGCCATAGCCGTCGGGCCCGTTGTCGTAGACGGGGTTGAACAGCACCAAGGCGTTGGGCCTGGAACTGACCGACAGATCCTCGCCCGGCTCGTCGTATTCTGCCAGCGTGCCGGTGGCGGCCGCCACGTGCCCTCCGGCCGAACCTCCCCCGGCTGCCACGCGCCGCGGGTTAATGCCCAACTGCTGGGCGTTTTGGCGAATCCACCGCACGGCCGACTTGCCGTCCTTGACGCATTCCTGGGGCGTTGTTTTATGTTTGGATGATACTCGATACTCGGCCGCACAGGCGACCATCCCCAGCGAAGCCAAGTGGCGGCAATGCGGGTAGAACTGCGAGGGCGAGCCACCTTTCCAACCGCCACCGAAAAAGAAAACAATACACGGCTTTTTGTCGCTAGCCTTATGACCCGGCGGGTTGAAAACATGCAGCTTAAGCTTCACGTCGCCCACGGTCTTATAGATTGTTTTTTCGTCGGGCTGAAACTTGGCTTCCGAGGCCGCCGCCGAGGCCATCGCCGAGGCCATCGCCGAGGCCATCGCCGAGAA
>CAZISU010000211.1:0-8189 GCA_964541935.1 uncultured Planctomycetaceae bacterium
ACGGCGCCGAAATCGTCCCCCGCGGAGCGGGCACGAGCCTGGCCGGCGGCTGCCTGCCGCGCAAAGATAGCGTGGTTGTGATGCTCACCAAGATGAAAAAAGTCGTCGAGATCAATCTCCGCGACCGCATGGCCGTGGTCGAGGCCGGCACGCCCAACATCCAACTGGGCCGTGCCCTGGCCGGAAGCGGATATCACTACGCGCCCGACCCCTCCAGTCAAGGCGCCAGCACCATCGGCGGCAACGTGGCCACAAACGCCGGCGGCCCGCATACGCTAAAATACGGCGTCACGGTCAACCACATCCTCGGCGTCGAGGCCGTTCTTGGCGACGGACGCGTGGTACGCATCGGGCCGGTGGGCAACCCGGCCGGACTCGATCTGATCGGATTGCTCGTCGGCAACGAAGGCACGCTGGCAATCATCACCAAGGTTTGGGTTCGACTCACGCCCAACCCCATGGACTATCGCGCCATGCGTGTGATCTTCGAAACGGTCGACGACGCCACCAACGCCATCAGCGACATAATCGGCGCCGGCATCGTCCCGGCGGCCATGGAACTTATGGACCAGGGCATCGTGGCGGCCGTCGAAGAGGCCTACCAGATGGGCTTCCCGTTGGACGCCGGAGCGATTGTCGTAATCGAAATCGACGGGCCCACCGCCGGTTTAGCCGGCCAACTCGAGCAGATCACCAAGTTTTGCGAGAAGTGGAAAGCCCGCGAGATTCTACAAGCGAACACGGCCGCCGAGCGCGAAATGTTGTGGAAGTGTCGCAAGATGTCCGTGGGCGCGGTCGGACGACTCAGCCCCAGCTACATCATCCAAGACGGCGTCGTGCCCCGTACGCAACTGCCGCACATTTTGCGTCGCGTGGTGGAAATTTCCAAGAAGTACGATATCCGCATAGTAAACGTGGCCCACGCCGGCGATGGCAACGTGCATCCCATCCTGCTCTTCGACCAGCGCGACAAGGAGCAAGTCGATCAGGCTTTGGCCGCTGGCCACGAACTGCTAAGCGAGTGCATCGCCTGCGGCGGCAGCGTTACCGCCGAACACGGCATCGGCGTCGAAAAGCTGGCCTTCATGGACCGGCTCTTCAACCCGGCCGACCTGGAAGCCATGCGGCACGTACACGACGCCTTCAACCCCACCGGCTGTCTAAACCCAGCCAAGTTACTACCTGACAATTAAAGAGAAAATAAATTCAACAGAAGGTAACGAAGGCAACAAAGATATAAATAGATGACGTGAATTGGCTATCATTTGGTTTTGGTGTCACAAAAAACTTTTATTAGTTTTTTGGGAGTGCCCAACACCAACCCCTTCGTTTGCTTTGTTTCCTTCTGTTAAAACTCTAAAACTCCCCATAGATCATTTACCGGCTTGTCCGATAATGGATATAAACGATGCCTGATTCAATTTTACCGCTAAGCGAAACCGTCACCCCCATCGACCAGTCGGCCGCCCAAGAGGTCATGGCCGCCGCCGTCGCTGCCGGCACGCCCGTCTATCCGCTGGGCGCCGGGACCATGCTCGGCCAAGGGGCCAACTGCGACCGGCAGGGCAACCCGTTGCCGTCGGGCTTGGGTCTTTCGACCGCGAAGCTCAACAAGGTCATCGACCACGCCGACCGCGATCTGACGATAACCGTCGAGCCGGGCGTAACCATCGCCAAATTGGCCAAGCTACTGGCCGCGAAGAACCAACGCCTGCCGGTCGATATACCCAACCCGGCCCATGCGACCATCGGCGGCGCCGTTGCCGTCGGCGGCGGTGGTCCGCGACGCTTCAGCCGCGGCACCATGCGAGATTACGTCATTGGCTTCAGCGCCGTTGACGGCACCGGCACAACTTTTGCCGGCGGAGGCCGCGTGGTGAAAAACGCCGCCGGATACGACATGTGCCGCCTCATGACCGGCTCGCTGGGCACGCTGGGGCTCGTCACACAAGTCACCCTGATGGTAAAACCGTTGCCCGACGAATCGGCGATCTTGGCCTGCGACTTGCCCGATTTCGAAACGGCCGAACGCATGTTGGCCGACCTGGTGCGGACCGAAACCCTTCCGGCGGCCGTGGAACTACTCTGCGGTCCTGCCTGGCAGGAAGACCCGGCCCTGGGCCCGCTCGGTGACGGCACAGCGCGGCTACTGGTCGGTTTCGAAGGCTCCCAAGCGGACGTCGAGTGGATGCTCGAGACCCTCGGCTGGCAGTGGCGACAGGCGATTGGACAAGCACCCACAGTCGTGAAAAAATCGCAAGTCGCCCCGCTCTGGAACCGGCTCACACAGTTCCCCGCCGAAAACGACGGCAAGGCCCCCAGCCCGCCCTTGGTCGTGCAGATCACCACGCTGCCCGGCAAGCTAGTCGGCCTTATGCAACAGATCCAAAAACTCAACCCGCAAGTTTCCATCCAGGCACACGCGGGCGACGGCATCATCAAAGCGAAATTCCCAGTTGAGCCCAACGACGCAGCAACACTCCTGCAAGAAAAACTCCGTCCCACGGTAGCAGCAGCCGAGGCCAGCATGGTCGTACTCGGCTATTCGCCCCAGGCCAAACTCGACCAGACGGCCGTCTGGGGTTCGCCCACCGACGGCATCGACGTGATGCAAGCCATCAAAGACCGCTTCGATCCCCAGGGGCTGTTGAACCCGGGGCGGTTTATTTTTTGATTGACGAAAAATATTGAGGATAGATAAAAGATGTTAGCGGCTGGGCTAACAAATTCGACATTAAAAATAACACGTATTTAATTGCACGAACAACCATAATTTAAAAACATGTGCGACCTACCACTCGATAAACACGCTTCCAAATCCTGTTCCAATGGCAAACCCTTCAACCCGGGCGACGCCGTCGACTACGAACACTTTCTCGAATGCGTTCACTGCGGCCTGTGTACGACAAGCTGCCCGACCTACACCGAGTTGGACGACGAAAACGAAGGCCCCCGCGGGCGGATCTACCTGATGCGGGCCGTGGCCGACGGGCGGCTGGAAGTCAGCCCGCGCTTGCAAGAGCACCTGCACCTGTGCCTCGACTGCCGCGCCTGCGAGACGGCCTGTCCCTCGGGCGTACACTACGGCCGGCTGATCGAGCCCTTCCGCCTGTACATGGAAGAAAAGGAGATCGAAGAGTCGCTCGTCAAACGCTTCGACTGGTTCCGCGAGATTGTCCTCTTCCAACTCTTCCCCTATGCCAAACGCATGCGACTGGCGCTGGCGCCCGTTAAAATTGCACAATAGCTTGGCATCTATGGACTCATCGAACGCTTGGGGCTCTTGAAACTCGTGCCCGGCCGCATGGGTCACATGGTCACGCTGCTGCCGCGACTGAAAAACGGCGGGCCCACGCTGCCCAAGTTCCTGCCCGCCAAGGGTCGCCGCCGCGCGCGAGTGGCTTTCTTCGTGGGCTGCGTGGCCGACGTCATGTTCCGACACACGCATTGGGCAACATTGCGAGTCTTGCAGGAAAACGGCTGCGATATTGTCATCCCCGACGGGCAAGGCTGCTGCGGCGCCATCCACTACCATGCCGGCAGCAGCGAAGGCGCCCGCAAAGATGCCGATATCAACCTGGCCGCTTTCGACCTCGACGACGTCGACGCCGTGATCGTCAACCACGCCGGTTGCGGGGCCATGATGAAAGAATACGGCCTGCACTGGCAAGACGAAAACCAAGCGGCCCGGCAACGCTTCGCCGACAAAGTCCGCGACGTCAACGAGTTCCTTGACGAGTTGGGCCTGATCCCGCCCTCGGGCAAGATCGACGTCACGGCCACCTATCACGACGCTTGCCATCTGGCCCACGCCCAAAAGGTCGTCAGCCCGCCCCGCCGGCTGCTGGCCCAGATTCCGCAGCTCGAAGTTCGCGACCTGCCCGAAACCGAAATCTGCTGCGGCTCGGCCGGCACCTATAATCTTAACCACGCCGAAATGGCCTCGCAACTCAGCGAGCGCAAGTTGCATAACATTCGCTCGACCGGCGCCAAAATCGTACTGGCCTCCAACGCCGGCTGCCTGCTGCAAATCGCCCGCGAAGTACGCCAGTCCAAAGAACCCGTCCTGGTCATGCACCCCATGGATTTATTGGACATGAGCTACCGCGGCGAACAGCCGGAATTGCCCAAGTAGGGTAGACCCGCCAGTCATGCTTCAAATATCTGACAGGATTAACAAAATCGAACAGGATGGTCTTGTTATGTATAGCGGCGCGCCCTGAAACGTTCCCAACAACATATTCCAATCATGTTAAATCTTGTCAATCCTGTCGAAACCATTCGTCTTCTCGTTCCCCTCGCCCATCAATAAATCCTCTCCCCACGTCAATCGTATGCTACGTTTGCGCAAGCGGGGTGCGATCTAGACATACCAGCCGTTCTTGGTGCGTCGAGGACGCACTCTACAATCCCCCTGCCCGCCGTTATAATTCGGCCACTCGCTACCACCGGAACAAACTGGAGCAAGACATGATTGACTATCAAATCCTGGAAGATCAGGGCATTGTGATCCTCGAACCGTCCGGCCCCCTGCGCAAGGAGGATTTCGAAAATCTTACACGCGACGTCGACGCCTTCATCGAGCGTCACGGACACGTAAACGGCCTGATCGTACACGCCAAATCGTTCCCCGGCTGGGAGGATTTTGGCGCCGTTTCACATCACATAAATTTTGTGAAAGACCACCACAAAAAGATCAGCCGCGTCGCCATCGCCACAGATTCGACGTTCCTTTCCATCGCCCCCGAGATCGTAAAACACTTCGTCTCGGCCGAAGTCATGCACTTCGACTACGGCGACCTGGAAACGGCCAAGAAATGGATCGCCGAAGCCAAGTGCGCGGCACACTAGCCCGCGCGACTTCGCTCATTCATCCAACAAACCCAATAAATCACCCGACGCCCCCGTAGCGGCAAACACCGCCCGGCGGGCGTCGTCTTCTTTGTCGTCGTCGAGATCCTCGACCGTCATCATCCAATGCTGGGCCAGGATGGCAACGTCGGCGTCGGCGACCGTGCCGTCCAGATTGGCATCGTCGGGCAGGATTGGAGAGGATTCCAGCGGGAAGATTCCGGGAGGTTGATAAGGGGTCCATCCTGGCGGATTACCGGCTTCTTCCTCGACCATCGTCACGGAATCGCCACTCACATCAAACACCCAATATTGCCGGTAAAGACAGCCCGACGGGCAATCGCCCCAGCCATGACTGAAGGTGTAAAGTGATCCCGATATGGTAATGTCGTCGCTTTCACCGATAGTGCCGTTGGGGTTGGCATACTCGACACCTTCAGCGGTTGCGTAGATCGCCGCCAGATATTCGCCGTTGTATGCCTGCTCGAATCGCAACGAGATAGAGGTCAACCCGCACGGCCTGATCTCGACAGGCCCATATTCGTCATTCAAGGCGTCCAGTCCATGGTACTGGCCGTTTTTGAATTGCTGCAAAGCCTCGGGCGTCAGCCCAATGCCCAGCTCGCCCGGCACCCACTCCATACGCGCACGAATCGCATCCATATCGGGGTAGGCCTCGGCGATACGCGTCAGATCCTCGGCTATCGGCTCATAAACCTCCGCCGGAGGCAACAGCCCCTCGAAAGTCCGCATGGCAATCACCCGTGCGTCGTGGATAGTGTCGCTGGAGTAAGTGCTTGGCTCAGGATCTTGCGGAGGCGTTTCTTGTGGAGGTGTTTCCAGCGAACGAGCCTGCTGATACTTGTCCGCGAAAAAGGCCAGATCGCCTAGATCAACCGTGCCCGAGTTGTCAAAATCGGCCGCATAAGCGTATGGGCTGTCGGTGGTGATGCCCGGCTGTTCGCCATGGACCGACGCGAAGAGAGCCAGATCGCCCAAGCCTACAACGCCATCTTTGTCGAGATCGTAGGGCACTGGCTCCGGCTTGATCGCAATCGAAGCAGAAGTAGTCGGTGGGCTAACCGTTCGCTGCCAGTTCGCGGCCATCAGCGTGGCATCGATGTCATCGACCCGGCCGTCGTCGTTGAAGTCGCCCTCGGCCCAGGTGGCCCCGGTTTGTATTTGCCAGTTGCCGGACACGATGGCCGCGTCGGCCTGATTGACCGTGCCGTCGCGGTTGGCGTCGCCGGGCAACCACAACGGCGACTGCGTATCGATAGTTACGGTGAGGGGATTGCTCGATTCCATCTCATTGCCGGCTTCGTCGACGGTACGGACCGTGAAATCATAGGTCCCGTCTGACAGGGCCGCTGAGGTGTAGCTTGAGGCCGATTCGTAGTCGCCGCTGACTTGCACTCCATCGCGGTAGACGCGGTAGTAGGGCGTTGCCGTAATGTCAAACATGGGCGTGGTGTCGGCGGTGATATTGTCGGTGTTGCTACTACCCGTGTCGCTGGTCGCTTGCAGGTCGATGATCGGCACGTTTGAGAACATGTAGGCCGAGCCGGAACTATCGCCGTTGTCGTCATCCCAGAGCGATCCCACAATGGCCATGTTGCCGCTGATGGAGACGCTCCGGCCGAACAGGTCCTTTTCCGCCCCATCGTATGCCGTGAGCTTGGCGACCTGTCTCCAGCCGATGGCAGTATCCTGAAAGATGTAGGCCGAGCCGGAATTGCTGCCGTTGTCATCGTCATAGCACGCTCCCATGATGGCAGTAGCGCCACAGATGGAGACGCTGTAGCCGAAACAGTCACCTTCCTCCCAGTTGGAGGTAAGCTTGGCGACTTGCTCCCAGCCGGTGGGCGTCTCTTGAAAAATGTAGGCCGAGCCGGAATCGTTGCCAGTGGCATCGTCACTGGGTGCCCCCACGATGGCCGTGTCGACGCTGATGGAGACGCTTTGGCCAAAACTGTCACCTTTTGCTCCATCGTCGGCGGTGAGCTTGGCGATCTGCTCCCAGCCGGTGGCAGTCTCATGAAAAATGTAAGCCGAGCCGGAATTGCTGCCGTTAGCATCGTCATCGTGCGCCCCCACGATGGCCGTGGTGCCGCTGATTGAGACGCTAGTGCCGAATTCGTCACCTTCCGCTCCATCGTCGGCGGTGAGCTTGGCGACCCGCTTCCAAATGGTGTCCGTTTCTTGGAAAATGTAGGCCGAGCCGGAACGATTGCCGTTGTCATCGTCATAATACGCGCCCACAATGACCGTGGTGCCGCTGATGGAGACGCTATTGCCGAAAAAGTCTCCTTCAGCCCCATCATTGGCCGTCAGCTTAGCAGCGAACTTCCAACCGGTGGGCGTCTCTTTAAATATGTAGGCCGAGCCGGAACTGTTGCCGTTTGCATAGGAATCGTCACCGTAAGCCCCCACGATAGCCGTGGAGCCGCTAATGGAGACGCTATGACCAAAAAGGTCATCATACTTTCCATCGGGAGCGGTGAGCTTGGCGACCTGCTCCCAGCCGATGTCCGTCTCTTTGAAAATGAAGGCCGAGCCGTTGTGATCGTCGAAAACCGCCCCCACGATGGCCGTAGCGCCGCTGATTGAGACGCTTGTGCCGAAATAATCAGATGCCTCCCCGTCGTCGGCAAGCAACTTAGTGAAGATATCTTTATGCCACGGTGCAACCGTATCGATGGTCACGCCGAGAGCCGGGCTTGGGGCCGATTCGTTTCCCGCTTCGTCAACAGAGGTTACCGTATAGCCGTAGGTTTCATCGATTAATGGCGGCGATGTGTAGCTGCCTAAGGTTTCATAATCACCGCTAACAATAGCACCATCACGATAGAGCCGATAGTAGCTCGTGGCCACAATATCGAACGTGGGCGTGGTGTCGTTGGTAATGTTATCTGAGTCGCTCACCCCCGTGTCGCTGGCTGCTTGCAAATCGACCGTTGGGACAGACGGCGCAACCGAATCAATGGTCACACTCAGCGGATCGCCCAAGGTCGATTCATTGCCCGCCTCGTCGATGGCAATTACCGCCACGCTGTATGTACCGTCGGGCTGTGCAGGCAAGGTAAAGTGGCCGCTTTGATTTTCACTGCTGATCTCTGTTCCGTTGAGGAAAAAGCGATAGTAGGGTGTGCCCGGCATGTAGAAAGTGGGAGTATTGTCGCTGGTGAGGTTGTCGTTATCGTATAATCCCAGATCGCTGTCGGCCCGCAGGTCGGGCGCAATGCCCGAAGTCGCGATGGTGTCTATGGTCACGATCAGCATGGGGCTAGAAAGCGTTTCGTTACCTGCTTCGTCGACAGCAACGACTGCGTATTGAT
>CAZISU010000212.1:0-8178 GCA_964541935.1 uncultured Planctomycetaceae bacterium
ACCGGAATGCCCTGGTTCTGCAGCATTTCGATCTGGAACGCCGGAGCTGGCGCAACCGTGGGCACAATGGCCACGCCGGCCACGTCCTTCGACATCAACTGCAAGATCGCGTTGCCCTGGCATATGGGGTCGTTGTCGGTGGTGCTGACGATTACCTGCGAATGCTTCTCACCCGCCGTGCGTTCGAAACCGTGTTGGACCGCCGGATAGTGGCCCGTATACGACTCGGACATGATAAGCCCCATCAAACCCTGCCGACATGCCAGGCGTTGCTTGGCATCGTTGCGCACAAACGTGCCCTTGCCGCGGATACGGTGTATCAGCCCGTCACTCTCCAATCGGCCCAAGGCTTGGCGGACCGTGTTTCGGGCAACTTTCAACTGGGACGCCAATTCGACCTCGGGCGGCAACGCAGCCCCTGGCAGCAGTCGCCCCGCGCGCAACTCGTCGATAATATAATTCTTCAGCCGCTCGTATTTGGGCATGGCCCTTTGCGAGGGGTGCAGATCTAGTTTTGGCTGCTGAATATCTGCCACTGACAATAAATCCGTGAAAAGAGATTGAAAACTACCGAAGAGAACCGTTTGGTTCACGTCTATACCTGATAGGAACATTTGCGTTCGCCTTTAACTTACAGGATAATCCCGTTAGGTGCAAGCTTTTTCGTCGGATAATCCCCCTATTTCGCATAATCACGGTAAATGTAGATAATCAGACCTGGGTAAAATGGCCACTTTTGTCCGATACCGCCGGCCTGTACAAAAAGAATGTCAACCAAAAGATCGATAATTTAAGCGGGAAACGGCTGTTGTCGAAAACTCGAAATGCCAAATCTGACGACGGAAATGGGATATTGTCGGCCCGAAGAAACAGCGTCAGCGGCCAAGATTCGACCTCGGCGCGCACCTTTCACGCTACATCGCATAAACGAGGATGCGAGTGTGAAAGAAATCGCTCACGCGGCTTCACGGTAGTAGTGCTTCAGGATACCAGCGAGTCGATGTTCACATTTGATCTTGTTTGGATCGAGCGGGATGACGTCGTCATTAGGTTCACCACGCGGCAAAGGCAACAGCTTATTGTCCAGTCCCTGATGTGGCCGGCACTCATTATAATAGGCCATGGAAGCAAGAATCGCCAACGCCGTATGAACCTGGTACTGGATGTTACCTTGACGAAGTTGACTGGGAGGCCGAAGTTCGGCAATACGAGAACCGGCAGCGTCCTGGTCGCATGGATTTCAAAGCGTGGACGCTATTCCGCGACGGCTATCGATGTCGTAAGTGCGGAACTCGCGCCACGTACGAGATTTCAGAGACGGACCACATCAAACCCGTTAACAGCTTCGCCAGCTACGCACAGGCAACCCACTTGATGAATCTCCAGACCTTGTGTCTGGGATGTCACAAGGAGAAAACCTATGCGAAGTAATCAAGACACTCTGGAAAGCCGGATGCTTGGAAAACTTGCACGTCCGGTTTGGGGTTGGGGCCCAGGCGCAATTCCTGGGCCTACACCACTGTTCATTGGCAGCATGGCGTCCGGCGAACGCTCGGCTGATTTATTAACACTCATCAGCTGCACGGTTCGCTCTCGTGGGCGCTTACGCCAAGCTTGCTCGCGCTGGTCGTGAAGGGCTTTACTTCTTCAGCAAGTCACGCCACTTAGGCTGCAAGCCGGCTTCGTCGACTGCAGTTCGGCGCGACCACAATTCCGGCTTGTATGCGGAATTGCAATCATTTATCTCCTGATGGGCATTTTGTTAGTTTTGCAAAAAGAATGCAAAATATCTCCATGTTTTAATAAGTTTGTTGCATTCAGCCGCGATTTCTGCTATAAGCCGTATTATGGAAACTGATGAACTGCGGAAAAAAACGAGAGTTGGGGATCTAGCCAAGCGTTTACGGCTCGACATTGCCGAGCGCTCGCTACGGTCGGGCGACTACTATTTGACGGCTGCCGCCGCCGGAGAAAAGCTTGGTGTCAGTTCGGCGATGGCCAATCGGGCCATGAATCTGCTGGCGGAAAAGGATCTCTTGATCCGCCATCGCAGCCGCGGCACGTTTGTCGGGCCCGGCTTCGACGGGACCGTAGAGGCCAAAACAGCCGTGCATATGATTGAAATCTTAGACGGTGGGGAAACTTCCGACCTGCAAGCCAGCGAAATGATGTCCGCCTTGCGGACGGTAATACCCGATGCTCGGCTCGTTTGCCACTTCTTTCCCGAGAACAATTCCGTTAGACAAATCCACGACGAGGTCGAACGTCTGTTCGCCGAGAAGTCGTTTGGCGGGCTTATTCTATCCTCCTGTCCTCGGGAAGTCCAAGCAGATGTTGACCAGGCCGGAGTGCCGGCAGTTGTGTGGGGCAGCACCTATTCGGGCATCAACCTGCCTTATGTCGATCTTGATCAGTCTGAAATCGGACGGCTGATGGCAAAACAGGCCGTCGAGGCCGGAAGCCGCCGCTTGATATTCGTTACGCGCGAGTCTTGGCGTGAGGGCGACACGCGAGCCTTCCATGGCATAACCCAAAAGGCCCACAAGGCGGGCTGGGGTCCCAATGCCGTGCGTATACAAAACTTACCGGAAGCGGCTGGTGAGTCGGTTATGCAAAGCATTTTGGAGCCAATGATTCGCCAAGCGGCTAATGAATCGGACGAGCCGGTCGCTTTTTTGTGCCGCAGCGAGCCAATTGCCCAGCAGCTTCACCAGGCGTCCCAATCGTGCGATGCCTGGGATCCGCAGCGAATGACGATCGTGTTCGATGCTACTTTCGGCAACAGTCCAAATGCGCCTCCCGGACTTTTTGTGATGAGCAAAAAGTCATTGCAGGAAACTTTTTCCGTCGTGGGGCGTGTGTTGTGCGAAACCATGAAGACAGATTCGCAAAAGACCGCTTCGGTTAAGTTACCGGTGGTATGCGGGCAAAACAGTGATGCTCGAAACATTAATCCCCAAAACACTCAGGAGTAAATGATGTTTTTCACGGCTTTCAACCATTCATGCGGTCGCAAAAACTCGCAAAAGAAGCCCGCTTCACGAAGTGGTTTTACCCTTGTGGAATTACTTGTGGTGATTGCAATTATCGGGATTTTGATTGCTCTGTTGCTACCGGCGGTGCAGTCCGCTCGGGAGGCGGCTCGGCGGATGCAGTGCGCAAACAACTACAAACAAATCGGCATCGCCGCCCACAGTTATCATAACGCCATCGGATCATTTCCCATGGGGCTTGCCATGTGGGACTCGCCGAGCGACTGTTCGGCTCCACCTAACCCCAAAGATTCTTACTATCCGGGCTTTAGTTGGAGTGTGTTTTTATTACCGTATATGGAGCAAAGCCAAATCTACGATCAGGTTAGATTTGAGGATGCAAGTTACGGAAGCGATCAAAATTTTCTGGTATCCGCTAATTTCATAGGCGGATACTTGTGCCCATCCGATGCGGGTGCCGGAGATCTGGTCTCTTTTACCGGTGGCAGAAGCAATGGTCCCACGGAGCCCGAGGACGCGGCCGGACTCCACATGGCGGGTATTGCCGACAGTGTAGACTGGTCGTGCGATGCGGCGGATAGGGATCCCCGGCTAGACGGAAACGGCATGCTTTTCGGTCTCTCTCACGTGAAAGTTTCTGAAGTCTCCGATGGCACAAGTCACACTTTATTTGTAGGTGAGATCATCGGCAGCCGTCCCGGACAGCACAGCGGTTTATTTTGGATTAGCTACGGCTTAATGAGCACTCGCAACGGCATCAACCTGATGGTCCGCGACCCCAGTATTTCGCACTGGGAAAAAGATGGCCGTGGTCCCAGTAGTTATCATCCCGGCGGTTGCCACTTTTTGTACGCCGACGGAAGCACGCACTTCGTAGTGGAAACAATTTCGCAACACATTCTCACCGGTCTGACGACTCGGGCCGGCGGGGAAGTTATCGATGAAACCGGGCAATAGGCCACACCAGCCACGACAAAGAGAGAGAAGCATAATATGGTTAATAATCGCAGATTTCCGTTACCGTCTTTGGGCCAAATGATGTTGCTCTTGGCGACGATACTTACAACGGCAACGCTCGTTGGCTGCGGCGACGGCATTGAACGCGTGCAAGTGTCGGGCAAGGTGACCTATGCCGGGCAGCCGGTCGAGGTCGGTCAAATTCGCTTCATACCCGCCCCGGGCACCGAAATGCCGCTCACGATCGAACGCATCAAAAACGGCAGTTATGAAACCAGCACCAGTGGCGGCGTTCCGGTGGGCACTTACCAAGTGGCGATCCGTGCGTACCACCCCGACGACCCAGTCCCCAGCGGACCGGGACAACCGGCGCGAAGGCAACTTCTTCCCGCCAAATATAGTACCCGCTCCGAGTTAAAAGCCACCCTGGAGCCTGGTGAAAAGCAAAAGGAACTGGATTTTATCTTAACGCAATAATAGCCATGAACCATTACCAGGAGGATATCGCCACATTGTTTGACGGCAGAGACGAGGCACCTCTGTTTTGTAGAGTTACAGCTACTCACGGCAACTGTTAATCATTGTTTAAACGGGAGACTACTTATGAAAAATATTTTTTCAAGGATGGCCCTAATTGTCGCAGCTATTGCCGCAATTATGTGCCTCGCGCCGATGGTTTCGGCGGACGTTCTCTACTTCGAAGACTTCGAAGTCGAAGCCGGTACTCCGCTGACTGACTTGGGGTTCACCGATATCTGGAACCAAGGTTCTGAAGTGGCCGACACGGCAGAGCTAGGTCTTGCATTCGACAGCCGCGTTGGCGACGGTGGTCCATATTTTCCGTCCATGGACCTGCCGGTCCCGGAGGACAGTATGTCGCGTTACGAGGTCAGTGTCGACATGTATGTTGATGCCACGACTCGGAATAACGGCATTCAAATTTTCACCAACCCCGGAAATAATGATTCTTGGGCATTTATCCGTCACAACCAAGCGGCAGATACCTGGGATGCTTCGATGTGGTATCCCGATGGTAGTCTAAACAACTATACGGTCCTCACCGGTGGCGGCAGCGGTGTCTATAACGTCAAGTTCGTGGTTGACATTTCCACAATGACTATGTGGGGAGCAGTAGACGGCAACGAGACAGGCCATCTTGATATTACAGGGACAGATTTGTCACTATTTGACAAGATCTGGATAACCGACGACCCACGCGACAGCCCAGGCGCCGTGTTCGACAATCTGCTGGTCGAGTGCGAGTATGATTATAGTCAGTTTTTGCCTGGAGACACCAACATCGACGGCATTGTCGACGCAGCCGATGCCGCGACTCTGGCCAGCAACTGGCAAATACAGAGTGGCGCCACATGGTTCATGGGCGATTTTAATCAAGACGAAAAAGTCGACGACGCCGACGCCACACTACTAGCCACAAACTGGCAGACGGCCACGAGCGGCTCGGCTACTGTACCCGAACCAGGCAGCCTGATACTGTTGCTTGGCGGACTGATTGCTCTGCTGGCATTGCGGACACGAAACCGCTAATGCATTCGCAAGAAGGGATGGAGAAGAGGCATTTATACTGAGATTTGTTTACTGTAATCGTACATCCACTTATTGACAGGAGACTACTTGTGAGATTTGTACTTCCAAAGACCGCCCTGCTTCTTACCGCTATTTCGTGCCTTGCGACAGCTGCTTCGGCGGGCACGCTCTATTTCGAAGACTTCGAAGTCGAAGCCGGCACTCCGCTGACTGACTTGGGGTTCACCGATGTTTGGAACCAAGGTTCCGAAGTGGCGGACACGACGGAGCTAGGTCTTGCGTTCGATAGCCGCGCCGGCTCAGGTGGCCCGTATTTTCCCTCCATGGACATCCCCTCGCCGACTGTATCTATGTCGCGTTACGAGATCAGCATTGACATGTATGTTGATGTGCAGACACAGAATAGCGGCATCCAGGTTTTTACCAATACCGCTACCAACGATTCTTTTGCGTTTATCCGCCACAACAAAGGGGCAGACACCTGGGACGCTTCCTTGTGGAGCGGCAGTGGTGCTTTGAGTAGCTATACGGTCCTTTCCGGTGGAGGCAGTGGTGTCTATAACGTTAAACTCGTGGTAGATGTTCCCACACTGACGATGTGGGCAGAAGTGGACGGCAATGCATCCGGCTCCGTTACCATTGCGGCCTCCGATCTGCCGAATATGAATAAAGTTTGGATAACCGACGACCCACGCGACGGCCCAGGCGCCGTGTTCGACAATCTGCTGGTTGCTTCCGTACCCGAACCAGGCAGCTTGTTGCTGTTGGCAAGCGGCCTGATTGCTCTGCTGGTTTGGCGGAAACGATAGCGATAGTGTTGCTATCGGAACAGAGAATAGGCTTTAATTGAAGATAACAACTCAAGGAGCCAGGTGCTTTATGGGTCCGAAAACAGTAAGAAACAGAAGACGATCAAGTAAAATAACGTTTGTCTGCCTGGGAGTGCTGTGCATCTGCTGTGCCGCGGGATCGACACTGCCGGCCACGGCGCAAACATCGCACGACGTAACGGGCACCTTGATCCTCAAGGAAAAGGCACTGTTAAAGAAACCTTCACCGCTGAGGGGCGCGTTTTATGTGAGTAACGCTGGCAACGAGATGATGACATACGCTTCTCGTTCGACCGACAACGGCCTTAACTGGGCGCCCTATCGGCCGAAGCCCGATTTTCAGGCTGGCCTGCCGACAAACTATCGCCGCAGCCCTTACCCTGGATTTATGGACCCAATTCGCAACGTGTTGCTTTGCCTAGTATTCTCGATGGACAGAAACGACATTGACAGGAACGTCGTTGAGCCGGAAGAGACCACCACCGACAGTTATATCCGTTACCGCGTGTCAACCGACAAGGGCAAAACCTTTCTTTTCGACGAGCCCGTCATCCAGAAGGGTGACTACAACTTCAAGCATCCACTCGAAGGTTTACACCTGGGGAAAAACGCGATCTTTCTGGGCGACCAAGGTTGCAGACCTATCCGGACTCGGCGGGGAAATATCATCGTGCCAACTCAGATGAGCGTCCTCGATGCGAAAGGCAACGTCGAAACCTTCGGTAGCGGCTGGGACTATTACCATTGTTTGATGCTGATTGGAACGTGGAAAGAAGATAATCGGCTCGAATGGCAGGTGTCGGAGCAGATCAAGGCAGACCCCAGCCGTACCGTCCGCGGACTGTACGAACCGACCTTGGCGCAGATGCCCGACGGTCGCATTTTATGTGTGATGCGCGGCAGCAACGGGCTGAAGAAGGATCCCGGCTATAAACTGCCGAGTCACAAGTGGTACTGTGTATCCAACGACGGTGGATTCCATTGGAGCAAACCGCAGCCCTGGCAGTACTCCAACGGGGAACGCTTTTTCTCGCCGGCAAGCATGTCGCAATTAATCGTTCACTCCAACGGACATTACTACTGGGTCGGCAATATCAGCCCAGCCAACTGCCAAGGCAACAGTCCACGCTGGCCTCTAGTTATCGGAGAAGTTGATCCGCAGAGCATGATGCTGATCAAAGATAGCGTCATAACCATCGACACCCGTTCACCGGATGAATCAACCGGCATGCAGTTGTCAAACTTCTACGCGTTCGAGGACCGCAAAACAGGAGACATCGTTCTGCCGATGCAACGTTGGCAACCGGGCGATAAGTACCAGTGGGTCATCTACCGAATAGGCACCCAGTGTCCTGGTCCGTCGGAACTTGACAACCGGCATGACGGAGAATAAAATACCGCACATTGGTGGACATAATCGTGATTTCTCGACACCAAAACAGAGAATACAACCGCATCGCAAAGCGATGCAAGAATGATCATTGAAAACCTAACTTGAGAAGCGTTTCGCCAGCACCCAAAGCGCGCACGGATAGCGACATCGATCCAAAAGGCTTCGACCGAACTACTCAAGCGGCACGTTTGAGTTTCACTATAGGCAGATGCTTACGGCCACGATGGAAGCTGACTTCAAGCATCAGTTCAGCACCGGGTTTGCCGCGAACAAGTGCCCATGGCTGAGCACAAGGCGACCCGCGTGGCCAAGCGGCGCGCGGCTCGTAGCGTGGCTTACGATTGGCCGGGAACTTGCGGAAGTAGACTTCATCGGGCGTTCGGCCGCCGATCGCGACATCCACGCGCTCTCTTTGGCTGTTAACCAGAAAGGCGTAGGTTTTTCCGTTCGAACTTTT
>CAZISU010000213.1:0-8158 GCA_964541935.1 uncultured Planctomycetaceae bacterium
TCATAATCTTTCCGTGGATGCACTTCATCTAGTTGCTAAAAAGTTACGTTCAAGCCGCCGTCCACCGCAAGCACTTGTCCTGTTATATACGAAGCATCCGGCCCGGCCAGAAAACTAGCCACGCCGGCGACTTCTTCAGCCCGGCCCGCTCTGCGCAACGGCAGATGATGGCCTTCGGAGTAGTTTCGCCGAAACCAATCGGTTTGCAATTCGTTGCTCCCGTCGGGCCCGATACTCATTGCCGTGTCAATAAAACCCGGGGCGATTGCGTTAGCCAAAATTCCCCTATCGGCCAACTCTAAAGCCAGGGCACGGCAATACTGGTTCAAAGCGGCCTTGGCCATTGCATAGGCGCTGTAACCGCGTTCCACCCGTTCGCCGTGAATCGAAGTAATATGGATTATGCGACCGTCGCGCGACATCAAAGGAACCGCCATGCGCGTCATTCTTGCCGCGCCATCGATAATCGTATCCAGCGGTCGCCGCCATTCGTCCATGGGCATGTCGATCACGTCGGCCTGCATGATCATGGCCGCGCTATTCACCAACACGTCGACACCGCCCCAGCGATCGCGAATCATTTCGCCCATGGTCTCGGTAACGTTCGCATCGCTATAGTCGCCCGCACAGATCAGATGCTTGCCGGGTTTCAGTTCATCGACCAGCTCTTGCAGAAGCGGCTCGCGTCGCGCGTTCACGCATACATCGTAACCGTCGTCGGCAAAGCGAACGGCCGTCGCTCTACCGATTCCGGACGATGCGCCCGTGATAACCACCTTGCGTCGATCTGACATTCAATTATCTCTCTACACAAATATTAAACGCATTTTATCCATCCGTGCCACAAGCACTGATCGCCGTTCCGCCGTCGCCGCGTGGGTCAGATGCCCCGCTTAATCGTTGCTGGCTACCGTCGCGGATAATGCACTGCACCCGACCGAATGTCGAATGATATGCATATTGGCTTTGCTCCACCTTGATCCCGCCGGCGCGAAGTTCTCTAACCGTCGCTTGCGGAATTCGCGATTCGCAGAACAGAGGTGAACCTTCGCAATGGAACCGCGGGGCGGAAACCGCTTCGGTCGCCGTCATTCCAAAGTCTACGATATTTATTATGGCTTGCAAAACGGCCGATGTAATCGTCCATCCGCCGGCCGCTCCCACAACTATTTTCGGCTTGCCGTCTTCGAACAGGATCGTGGGCGAAAGGGCACTGGCCCGCGCCCGGCCGGGGTCGAATGAATTATTGCAACCCGGCAAGGGGTCCATCAGGCTCACGCAGTTGTTCCAGGAAAAGCCCGTGCCGGGCACAATCACGCCGCTGTAACAGGTCAAGGTATGCGTGAGCGTGACGCAATTGCCCTCGGCGTCCATGGTGCAAAGGTGCGTGGTTCCGCCGGGTTTCATCAGCACTTCATCGCTGGGCATCTGGCCGGCGCGAATCTTATCGGCCAGTTCGCGACCATACTCCTTGGATATCAACCGCTCGACGGGCACATCTTTGTAACGTGGATCGGCCAGATGGTTGAATCGCGTCACGGCCCCCCAGGCTAACGCACCGGCCAGCAAGCGGGCGTGCTCGGGCCCGTTGTGTTCCATGCCGGCCAGATCGAAATGTTCTAGGGCATTTAGCATCTGCAAGAGCATCGCGCCGCCGGCCGGCAACGTCGAGGTCACCAATTCGTAACCGCGATAGCTGCCCGCAAGTGGAGCCTCTTTATCGACTTCATATCCGGCCAGGTCTTCGCGAGTCACAAAACCGCCGTTTTGTTCGAAGGCATTGACAATTGTATCGGCGATTTGGCCCTTGTAAAAATCGTCCGGGCCCACTTCGGCCAAACGTTCTAACGTCTTGGCCATGTCAGGATTGCTGTAGAGTTCTCCGCGGCCAACGAAACGGTCGCCCTCGCGCAGCCACAATTTGGCCGAATCGGGAGTGGTGCAAAATATTTCTCGCGGGGTGGGCAACTGCGGCAGGAACGTCTGGTTCAGATACATGGCCAGATATTCCGGCAAGGGGAACCCTCCGCGACAAGCTTCGATGGCCGGCCGCAGGAGTTCCGCCCACGGCTTGCTGCAATAGCGGGCGTGAAGATCGGCAAAGCCGGCCACCGTGCCGGGTGTCATCACCGAAGTGTAGCCGCGAAAAGCTCGATCATCGTCGAACAACGCGAAGTGCCAAACGTCGGTGTAACCCTGGATGTCGTCTACCCACATGTCGGGCCGCATCTTCGAGCCGATGCGGGCCCAAAAACCCAAGTGATCGGTTTTGCCGGTACGTGCATCGAAAACGGTTCCTCCGCCCCATCCACCCAAGCCGCACTGGATCGGATCGACGGCCATCTGCATGAAGCCCGTGGCCACGGCGGCGTCGAAAGCGTTTCCGCCACCGCGCATAACCTCGGCGCCAACCTCGGCGGCCATCGGTTCGGGAGCAACAACTATTCCATGTCCCATTTTATTGAGACCTTTCTCTTACACATATTCAACATCAGCAATCGCCATAATGTTTTTACCAGAACCACCAATATAGAGCAACCCAAACCACCAGAAATACCAGGCCCCAAAATTTCATGGTTTGATACCAACGCAAATTCTCGCCGCCATCGATATTCTTTAGCAAAGCCGGCGTCCAAAGGAACGGTTCCCATTGTTCACGCGACGGAGGCGTTGTTAGCAGCGAAACGACAAACATGCCGGCCATGATGATCACCTGCGCGATGAAGGCGATGTAGAGCCAGTGCATTTTTATGCCCAGCACTACAAAAATCCCCACAATCGCAAGCTGAATGATGATCCCGCCGATTATGCCGAACAGCCCGGCGGCATAATTCGACCTTTTCCAGATAAATCCCATCAAAATGACGCAGATAAAAGGTGTGGCCAGATAAGTCACACCTTTCTGGAAATACTTGAACATGCCGATGTGTTCGATGTACGGGGCTACCAATCCTGCCACAACTAGTGAGAGCAGTGAAACCGTTTTGCCCACGGCCACAATGCGCGAGTCGGGCGCGTGGCGGTTGATGAGTTTTGCGTAAACATCCAGCGAGAAAATCGTGGCTGTCGAGTTGGCTAGTGAACTGATCGTAGACATCACGGCCGCAAGAAAACCTGTCAGCACAATGCCGCGCAGTCCCCATTCGGGCGACATGTTGGCCAACACGAAGGGGAAGGCCGTATCGGGGTTCTTCAGCGGTTCGTCCATATGCATGACGTTGATCCAATGGAAGACCACCAGGCCCAAAAAACAAGTAACCAGCGGGCGGAAGAGGTTGATGAAACACGAAAATAGGATGCCCATCATGCCGTCCCATGTGCTCCGCGCGCTGAGCACGCGCTGGATCATCACCTGGCTGCCGGCCGAGTAGAACAGAAATAATCCCACGGTCGCCGCCAGGAATCCCAAAAATGGCGACATCTCGTTTTCGGGTGGATGGTAGAGATGGAACCGCTCGGGCGTGGCCTCGACCATGGCTTCCCATCCGCCGTAAATCTGCGAAAGGGCGATGAAGAACAACAATACACCGCCGCCGATAAGCATCACGCACTGCACGGCATCGGTCCACATCACGGCCTTGAGTCCGCCCTGCACGGTGTACAGCCCCACCAGAATCACAGTGGCCCATAAAATAACATGGAAATTCCAGCCGGTCAGTTCCGAAAAAGCCAGGCTACCGCCGTAAAGCACCGGTGGCATAAAAATAAACACGTAGGCAACCAACATCACCCAACTATAAATATCCGCGCACAACGGGCCGTAACGCCGCGAGAGCAGGTCGGGGATCGTGGTAATACGGTTCTTTAGATACAGGGGAATGAAAATCAAGATGATAAAGAGCTTATTCGGCGCGAACCACTCCCAGTTGGCAATTCCCATGCCGTGCGTATAGGTCGCTCCGACCGTGCCTACGATCTGCTCGCTGGAAACGCTGGTGGCCACGAAGCCGGCACCGATCAGCCACCAGGGCATCTTGCCCGAGGCAAGAAAATATCCCTTGGCCGTCTTGTCCTGTCCTCGCGAGGCCAACATCCCCACGAGGACAACGATCACAAGCGATCCAACGATAATTGCTACGTCAATAGAATTCATATCTTAATAAACCACGCGAAGCGTAATTTGTTTCGATCCTGGTTTAACATTTATGGTTTCGGCCTTGGCATCGAAATCCGTGTGCGGTCGGCCGTTGAGGGTCACCGACTTGATCGGTTTTTCGTCCGGATGACGCAGCCGCAAGACGATCTTGCTGGGCCGTTTCACGTCGGCTGAATTAGCAACCGGCGGATCGATAACAGCTTCGATTACACCGCTGTTGGCCGCCGAGTGGATCAGATAACCGGCCCGTCCGAAATTGGTAGGCATGTTTTGGCAACGTACCTGCATGCCGTCCTTGAGCCAATTTCTCGTTACGAACGGAGCCATCCACAATTCGTCGCCTCGCTCCTGCATGAGCATGATCCGCGTTTGCGTGAGGAACCAGCCGGTTTCGTGCGTCTTGTTCCACCCGCCGCCGTTATGGAAATGCTCCCACAGCGAGAGGTTTTCCAGACTCAACATCGAAGGCATGGTATTGAAGTACCCGCGGATAAAGGCCTTGATCTCGTCGCGCTTGGCGTACATTTCCACGCTGCGACGGTAATAGGGCTGGCATTTGTTAAAGCCACCCAAATCGAACCACAGCCGGCGGTTGGTTTCCGGATTGTATTCCGGTTCATTTAATCCGCCACGCAAGAACTCGATGCCTTCCATAATGTCCAGCATCCAGGAGGCCTCCTCGCCGCAGGGGTCCATTATTCCGTTTACCATCAGGTGATGGGCGGCCGCGTTTTTGCACCATGCACGGCTGCCGTCCTCGCCGGGGAAGAAACCGCCAACTTCGCCGTAGATGAAAAAGATGGGCGGCTGGGCCGGCACCCACGTACCGTCGCCCAATGTCGTCACCGGGCTGCGAGATTGTGTCCAGCGGTACGCGTCCATAATGCAATCGCGATACTCCTCGGCATTTTCGGCCAGGAATTTCGCATCCGGATGATCTATCTTGGCCAGCACGCGGGCTGCCTCGCGCAGTCCCGTGCAATAGTGGGCTTCCTGGAAGGTCATGTTGGTGAAACGGCCCCAATCGGCGATTGTGCCGGGCGGCGAGATGCCGTAGTTCGGCACGCGATTTCCGTCGGCGTCCAGCCGCTTGGTCTTCTCCCGTTGCCGTGTGACCCACTTGCACAGCCGGGCAATCTCCGAGGCGTTCTTTTTGAACCAGGCCATGTCCTGCGAGCGGTCGATAAACTCGGCCAGCGTCCACAGGTGCCAGCCCGAACCCATCATCGTGTACCCGGTCGTGAGGAAACCGGCCTTGTTGTATCGGGCGATAAAGTAATCGAACCCGCGACGGGCAAAGTCCTGCTGGCCCATCATGCCCATGCCCCGCAAGATCGGCTGCGCCTCGCTTTCCAGGGCTCCATAGCGGTCGGCCGAGGTCCAAGGATCGATACGCGAACCGTTCTCCTCATTGCCGGCCGCCAACATGATGTGTACCTGCGAGGCGCGAATCACGTCGCTCAAAAGCTTGCTGGGCAACTCGATTTTCGCGCTGGGCGTCAGAATCTTTGTCCAATACTCTTTCGTCTTTTCGGCCAGCACGGGAGCCTTGCCGCGGAACATGGCGTGCTCTGCGGGCTTGACCTTCCAAGCGGGAATGTAGCCGAAGCAACGCACCTTGCCGCCGGCCGGCAGCTTGCCCACGACGATGGTGCTATCGGCGTCGGTTTTCACTTCCAGGGGCGACGCCTCGGAGGTGTCGACAAAGGCCAGCAGCACTCCGTCCTTCTCCGCGATCATTCCGCCGTCGACCGCCTTGATCGCCATGCGTTTTTTCTTGCGAACGTCATTCAGCACCGATAGCGTTAACAGAGCCTCGGCCGGTTTGTTGTTGGTGTTCTCAATCGTGTATTCCACCACGCACACCGCGCGACGCCGTAGCCAGTCGGGCGCTCCGGCGATGGGCTTTTCGTCCAGCGGCGCGACGAAGGTACGCGTGCTGTAAACCACGCCACCTTCATCGATCTGCGTGACCGGCAGAGGCAGCCATTTGCCGTCCAGGTGTCGCGTAATCTTCTCGTAATTTCCGTCCCCAAAGGTTGCGTGCAACTCATACGGCCAAGGCCAACCACGACTATCTCGTGTCTGAGCACGTTTGGTGGCCGGATTGAAAACCGCACTGGGCTGATACATGGACTTGAACGCAACCGGCCCGTGCCGATAGGCGATAAACTTGCGCTGATCGTTGGCCAGCGAGACCATCATAGGCCCGCGGTTCTGGATCGGCTTGTGAACCACGCGCAAAGCCCGCTCGAAAGTCTGCTCGGGCATTTCCGCGATCTGTTGACGCAAGGTCTTACTGCCGGTGACCTTCTTTTTATACGCGGCCAAATCGAGTTCGGCTGGATCGGTGGTGACGTACAAGCCGACTTTGGGAACGTAGATCGCGCCGCTTTCGAGAACGTGTTCCACGGCCACGCCCACACGAGGCTTGGTCGTCATGAAACGCAGTACGGTCTGGTCAGTCTTGCATCGACCGGTTTTCGCATAACGCACTTTCACGCCCAGCGGCTTGCCGGCATCCCAAGTGCATGTGGTCGAACCGTTTTCGCCGTTCTCGTCGAGGAACTCGCCGTTATAGATTTCGATCTGCACCGGCTCGCCGGCCGCCTTTTTGTCGGCCTGCAAACGCAAATCGGCCGTTTTGTAGAACGACGTGGTTAGTGCCGAAAGACCTTTGACGACGATCGGCTTTTCGACCTTGGGGAAAATCCAACGCACCTTGTCGGTTGGGCGTCTGCTTTCCTTGAAGCCGATCCGCCACACCCAGCCGTCGCCGCTCTTCTCCGCCTTGACAGAGAGCGTCTTCCACTTTCCTTGCCAACTGGAATTGCCCGTCCAGTATTGCAGTTTCATGCCCTCGGGCACGGCCGACGGGTCGGCGACCTGCAAACCCACCTGGCGGAAATAGCGGAACTCACGCCATTCCAAACCGATACAACCCGTGCCGTCTTTATCAACCGGAACTTTATAAGAACCGTCGGCGGCCGGCCGTAGTTCTTGCGTAATGGTGATATCTTCGGCCGGGAATTCCTGTGTCTTGGTGACTTTGGTGCCTTCGTTGCGATTCGGATCGGTTGTCACCACGACCGCGAACTGCGCCACGTTGACCGACGTCCTGGCCCTGCGGGCTTTTGCTTCTGGATCGCGTATCAGGCGGGCGTTGACCCAATTGGCCGCGTCGCTGGTTATGCCGTCGCCGCCGTGGGTGACCATTAGACGCAATACCTCGGCGCCTTTTACCGAAACGCGAACTTTTCGCGCGGTGTCGTTCTCTTTCATCACCCCGCTGTCGAATTGTTTCTCGTCGTCGACGAAGGCTTGGAACACGGCCGAGCCTTTGGTTTCTCCACCGTTCCATTGCAGACCGATTTCCGCCTCGAACGTCTCGAATTCGCCGCCCAAGTCGATGGAGACCACACCCGCAGCGTGCATTCCCAACCCGTGCTTATACTTAACATCCTTGATCCGCAATTCGTGTCCCGGCCGATTGCTGGGCACGACGGCCGTGTTGAGTCCCAACTTCCCGTATCCCTGATGTGCATGCACAATGCGCTTCACGAGCTCATCGGCAATATACTGCGACTTGCCGGCTGCTGCGGCCGCGCTGCAAATCATGTTGCCTACGCAGAGCGAAAGCCAACACGTCATTAATATGACGACAGTAAGCCGTTTTCCGAGTAATCTTGTTTTCATCTCAATACCTTTCTCATGGGGTGGGCAGTTAGGGGGGATAGGTCGTACATAGTTTCAACTTCAGTCTCGCTGGTCCGGCACCGTAAAGGCATATTATCCTCTACAAAGACCGCGGTTTCAACGAGAATTACCTTTTCAAGCGGGCGTGTTAAGGAGATTTCAAATCGAAATTTTCCTCATTCACCCGTCCGGGCTGTAGTTCACAAGTTAGTTCATTGTTATCGCCAAAGGCAAGCATGTGGGTCTCATCGACCATAGTGCCGGGCGGCTCGGGAGGTCCGGCCGGAATCTGGCGGCCCGTATTGTAGACACACGTAATCCGCACGTATTTCTTGCCCCCCGCGTTGTTCGCTTCGTTGACGAGTG
>CAZISU010000214.1:0-8125 GCA_964541935.1 uncultured Planctomycetaceae bacterium
CCGATACTGATGCCGGTGTTTACGACCCACCGCGCGATTCGACTTTTGCGGTCGACAGCACTGATGCGGCCAAGATGGGCGCCGGTACGACTTCTCGATACCGGTGGATGTATTTGCAACGTCTGGCCAACCCTCTGCAACCCTACGATGCGGACACAAATCCATACCGTGTGATAGACAAGGCACAGATAGACCTGACAGCCTTTAACGGTTTGGCGAACGACTCAACAGCCGATCCCAGTGTCAGGGCCACTACCGTTCCTGCCTATGCTTTCTTTTCCCGCGAACGGGGCGAAGACGAAGAATCGGCACCGTTGCCTAAACCGAGCAACTTGTGGGCTGTGGAACTGCCCGCCGCTGCCGGCAATCCACCCATGGCCATTGATGCCAACAAAACAGATCCAATTGAACCGCACCACTTTGGCGAAAAGTTCGCCCACACGCTCGGGTATCTCAACGAAGGATTCGGCCCACCATTGAGCGGTCCCGTCGGTTACGAGGGTTCGCCGCCGGCGCCTTTCCCTTGGCTGGCATGGAACAACCGCCCGTTTATTAGCGTCAAAGAATTATTGTTAGCCCCGGCGCGGCGGTCGTCGCAGCTTTTGGAAATGTTTACGATGCAGGGCACCGCGACCGCGCGTCCGTACACCGATCCTCTTGTCTCCTCGCACATTTTTAACTTTTTCCAATCCACCGACGGCACGGCTGGAAATCATGCGGCCGGATTCCATCGGATTATAGAGTTCCTGCGAGTTCCGTCCCCATTTGTCGGCACCCAGTTACAAACCGCGCCAAATGTGTTTTCCGCCGCCGCTAGCAATCACTCTTTCCACCCGCCGTTCAATTACATATCCAAATACCGAAACCCGGGGCGAGTAAATATCAATACGACCGCCAGCGAAAACGTCTGGAAGGGTGTGATTAACGACGTGAATGCCACACCCCGCGACGACACGACACCTTGGGACGAAGTGGTTGACTCGCGACGTGGTTACACGGGTGCGGGCATGTTTGCAATGCATGAACATTATCCGACCCGTTTTGCCAATCCCTTTCGCTCCTCGGCCGGGTTATACCTGGTGCCGCACGGCCCGTCCGGTTTTTCCTTGAAAAACGATATCATTCAAACCGAAGTCAATGCGACGCTGATGCGTTCCAACGGAAATTACGCAAACGCCACCGAACCATTGTTTAGACTGACAAAACACGGCGCGCACAATGCTCCGTTTCGCAACACCTATTTCCGCTACCAGCCGTTGCACCGCCTGGATAGTATATTGACGACTCGCTCGAACGTGTACGCCGCATGGGTTACGGTGGGGTATTTCGAGGTGCGGCCAACGACGTGGATGCCCTCTGCTGCCGATCACATGCATAACGATCGCGGCCTAACGCAAGCACAGTTCCAAAAGATCTACCCCGACGGTTTTCAATTAGGTCAAGAGCTCGGCTGCGACAATGGTGATATTACGCGGCATCGCTCTTTCTACATAATCGATCGGTCGATACCAGTGGGCTTCAAGCGGGGCGAAGATCTAAATACCGAAAATGCCATTCTACTGCGGCGTTTTATTGAGTGAGGTAGAGGTCTCCTCACCGCCCGCTGCCCACGGCAATCATGTCTACGGTCATGGAGCGTCCTTCCATGCCCATTGCATGTACCCTCAGCTTCGAGGCCGCCGGCGGGCGGGCCGGGTCGAACACCTTGGGGCGCGTGCGGTCGACCCAGCGGGCGGCGTCATGGTCGCACACGTAGTACGTGGCTTTCACCATGTGGCGCATGTCGCTGCCGGTCTTTTCCAGAATCTCCTGCAATTGTCCGAAAACGTGTTTGGCCTGCGGCTCGCCGCGGCTGGGGACTCGCGCGTATTGTCCCGAAATGTAAATTTGGCGATCGGTATTCACCAGCGCGGCCTTGCTGAAAATAGTCGAGGGCCGGACTTCGGGCGGGGTGAAAAATTCAACGTTATCGGCCGATTTGTCCGTTGAGGGCAATTGGGCGACCATTTCGATCTCGATGGGCACGGAGGCCAGCCATTCCACGAAGACCACCGGCGGAGTCGCCTGTCCGGGGAAGAACTTTTTCAGTTCGGCGAGCACCCCTTCGGCCGATGTCATCGGTCGCAAAAACACTTTGATGTGCACGACGTGCTTGGGCGAAAGCTTCAGATAGCCCATCGTCTTCATCAGATTGGACATCGAGCGGTCGACGGCCAGTTCGGTCAAGCTACCGTCTTCCGGCTGGCCGGAGAGATAAGCCACTCCGCCGCGCGGCAATACGGCCGCATCGGCGAAATCCTTCTTGCCGTAAACTGTCTCGCAGCGGTTCAACGCTACTGTCTTGCCGACACTCGGCTGGGCAACGGCGACCGCGTCCAGGGCAACCAGCGCATCGTGATGCGGTAGCGGCGTGAGAACGGAAGTCATCGTCGGACCCGCCGACGCACCGAGCCGCTTGCTGAGCAGTTCGCGCACGCGCGTGACCGTAGGCGGCGACAAGGCGTAGATATTCAGCCGCACCAGTTTATTCAAACCGGACCCGCTGTTTTTCAACACGGCCTCTAGATTGTCCAACGTCTGCTCGATCTGCTTGTCGAGCGAATCCTTGCCGACCGAATCCTTGCCGACCAGTTTACCCGTGGCATCGAGCGGCAGCAACTGCCGCGTATGCACCAACGGAAGCCCTTGCACGATCACGGCCTGCGACATGCCGACCGGCGCATCCAGGGGGACGTGCTCAATCGACGGTTTGGTGGAATTATCAACTGCCGGGCAATTCGTCGTACCGGCGATAGTGGCCACCAAAACGGCGGCAGTAATTAATCGAAATATCATGTTAATGTTCTTTATACTTCGGTTGGGAGTTTGTATTTATCACGTTTCGGGACGTCGACATAACGGTTGGCCTCGTCGTCGCCGGGGAAAATCTCTTTTTGGGAATCCCATTTGAGGTGTCGGCCCAGGCGGCGGGCAATGTTGCCCAGGTGGCACAAGGTGGCCACACTGTGGCCGGCCTCGACCGGCATGATCGGGTCTTTGCGGGAAGCCACGCAGGCGAAGAAATTCTCCATGTGGTTATCGCTCTGGTAAACGTGTTCTGCATTAGCTGGCAACGGGGCTTTGTCCAGGTCCACCGGATCGCACTTGTAGCCACCGCGGAAGATGGTGATGCGGCCCTTGTCGCCTACGAATGTGGCCCCGCCTCCCAACTGCGAATCGTAGGAGCAGAGCGACAACACGACGCCGCCCGGGTACTTGTAGTTGATGATCGTCTTCGAGCAGAGCGCATCGCCGCGATCACGTTTCTCGGGTATGTTGTAGACCACCTCCGGAAGCTTCTCGGCCGGATCAACCCAGATATCGGTCGGGCCGCTAAGGTCCATATCCAAGGCCCAATGGACCATGCTCAGGCCATGGCAACCCCAGTTGGGAAGCTCGCCGCCGGAATATGGCCGGAACGACATCCAGCCCGGGCCGATCGTATGAGCTTCGGCGGCCTGTAGAGGGTATGGTTTCTCGCGAACGTAAGGAATTCGCGACAAGTAAATGTTCGTATTATAGGGCACGACCTCGTTGGGTCCGCACCAGGCGTCCCAATCCAGTGCGGGCGGAATGGGTTGCGCGGGAAAATTGCACTCGAACGCGCTGGGGTAATTGTAACCGATAATCCGTTGGATCTTTCCGATGCGTCCGTTGCGAATCAGCTCGACAGCCTTGCGCGTTGCCGGATGAGAGCGTTGCTGCTCGCCGGTCTGGAACACGCGTTTGTACTTGCGAACCGCCTCGATCATCTTACGTCCTTCGCGGATCGTGTGGCCTAAAGGCTGCTCGCCGTACATATCCTTGCCGGCCTGGCAGGCATGGATACAAGGCAGATAATGCCAGTGTTCGGGCGTGGCATAGATGACCACGTCGACGTCTTTGCGGTCCAACAGCGCGCGATAGTCCTGGTAGCCTTTGGCGCGATAGTTTTTCGCCCACTCCTTGACGCGGACCATATTGAAATCGGCCACGGCCACGATGCGTGCATGTGCCGGGGGCTTTCCCTGGCCGCCTTTGCCAACCGCCAACTGCCCGTTGCGTCGGCCGCAACCGATGATGCCCACGCCGATTTCGTCGTTGGGCGACACGTGCTTGCCCGACGGGGCCGCCCTCACGCGGCCTTCGATGAACTGCGGTAGCACGATTCCGGCCGCGGCCGCTTCCAGGGCGTGTCCTAGGATCCGGCGTCGTGAAATTTTCGTTGAAATCTTTTCATTATCTGACATAGAAGATTCCTGTTGTGATATCCTTAGGCCGGGTTGAAACCCGGCGTTTTCATGTTCGTGGTTTGTCTCATCGTCCCCATCGCCGGGTTATGCCCGGCCTACGGAATTATCAGGCCGTTTTCGTGGCCAGATAAACCTTGCGGATGGCCTTGACGATGTCCTGCAGGTCTTTCTCGCTGAAGTTGGGATCCATAACCACGCCGCCGAAACGGTTGATGATGTCGACGGTGCGGGGACAGGACTCCGCTCCGTAGCGGACGGCTTTGCCTTGAGGTGTGTTGAAGGAAGGCCAATCGGGGTGGACGGTCGCCTTCTTTTCAATGCGAGAATCGGCCGGCAGAATGACGGAGCCGCCCGGCCCCGAAGCACTGATGCCCTCGGCTCGCAGTGCCCGCAGGAAACGGTCGCGCTGCTTGCGGTTGCCGTGGTCGAGGAAGATCGTCACGCCCAGATCGCCGTCCAGGTCGTTGGTTTTGCGCAATTTGATGCCAGGCAGGTCGGCTATTCCCTGGCGTACCTTGCGGGCTTTTGTGCGCAAACGCGAGCAGATCGTGTCCAGCTTCTGCACCTGCCCCTTGAGGACCGCGCCCGTAAATTCGTTCATGCGGAAGTTGCAGCCGGTGAAGGGCGCGAGCGCGCCGCCTTTTAATTCCTCCTTGTAGGGCGAACGAACCGTGCCCACGTCGTGGAAGCGGATAGCCCGCTCGAAGAGCCTGTCGTCGTTGGTCATCACGGCCCCGCCCTCGCCGGACGTAATGGTCTTGCCGAGTTGGAAACTGTTGATGCCGATATGGCCGATCGAGCCGATGAATTTACCCTTGTAACGCCCTCCCACGCATTGGGATAAATCTTCCAGCACGATGAGATTGTGCTTGCGGGCGATCTCCATAATGGGATCCATGTCGGCCACGCCGCCCTGAAGGTGGCAAGGAATGATGGCCTTGGTGCGCGGCGTGATTCGCTTCTCGATATCCTGTGGATCGATGGCAAACGACTCGTCGATTTCGGCGAAGATCGGCAATGCGCCCGAAAGGACGACCGTGTCGTAGTCGGCGTACCATGTCCAGGCCGGCATAATTACTTCGTCGCCGGGTCCGATCTCCATAGCCGCCATGGCGGTGTATAACGCCGTCGTTCCGGAAGTAACACCGAGGGCATGCTTGACGCCAAGAAGGGTGGAATATTTCTTCTCGAATTGAAGAACCTTGGACTTGCTATTCCACCAGCGGAAAGGTTGCCTCGACTCGAGGACATCGAGAAGCTCCCGTTTTTCGACGTCGTCGTAGAACTGCGGCCCGTATGCCCGAGCACCGAGCGCGTTTTTCCGCACAGGCTTGCCTCCGTCGATGGCAAGCTTCTCGCCGCCCTCGGCGGCACGGCTACTTTTGGTCTTGCCAACTCCCATAAGAAATGATGCGCTGCCCGCAACGCCAACGGTTGATAGAAACTCTCGCCGGTTTTTCATTGGAATGTCCTTTTTGTTTTCAAGTGGATGCAAGAATAACGTCTCATGCTAACAGGATCTTATGAGCCACATGACTCGAATGTCGGCAATGCAGTGCCAGCAAAGACACAGCAGCAATCATAATCATAGCCAAAGCGCCCGGTTCGGGCACGGTTGTCGGTGGGATTTTTTTAAATTCTGTTCCCTCAAGCTCAGGTTGGCCAGATCCGTGGCCCCGTCTTTGTTGGCATCGCCGGGGAAGTCGTCTTTGCCACGATTGACGATGCACCCTCCTGGGTGGAGGTATACCCCATTTTGGTGTGTATGCGGAAGTATTTCCTATATATTTATACCAGAAGCAGGCAGTCTATCACACAAAATCCCAAAAACTAGTCCGACACGCTGGGGGCAACTTGCGAGAAAAACAAGGTAAACTGCGTGAAATAGTTAGACTTACGCTTTGCATCGATATCGATCATAATGGGCCGTCAGCATTGGTTGAGATTCTGCTGGGCAACGGGACGACCGACATGCGGAAAGAGTTCGACGGTCTGTCAGCGATCGTTGAATACAAGGTCACTTTCACCCATTAAATTGGGCGAAGAACTGTATTAAAAAACTGTTGAAGGATTCGCGAGTTATGGGAAGTCAGGCGCTACAGTGTTTTGACATGGAGCAGGCGGTGCGGTCGATTGCCGCCGCCACGGGTGTGCCTGAGCGTCAGGTGCGAACCGCAATTGAGCTATTGGACGACGGCAATACGCTGCCCTTTATCGCACGCTATCGCAAGGAAGCGACCGGTGGGCTAGACGAGATCTCGTTGCGCCTGATAGAGGATGCGCTGGACAAGGCGCGCGATTTGGCTCGACGCAAGGCCACGATCTTGCGGACAATCGATCAGCAAGAACTTCTCACTCCCGAGCTGCGAAGTCAGATTGAGCAGTGCCAAGACAAGCAATTACTCGAAGACCTATACCTGCCGTTCAAGCCCAAGCGGCGGACGCGGGCAACAATGGCGCGCGAGCGCGGCTTGCAACCTTTGGCCGATGTGTTGCTACAGCAGCAGCCGTTGGGCCGGTCCCGCTTGGAGGTGCTCCGCCCGTTCGTGAATCCCGAGAATGACGTGCCCGACGAACAGGCCGCTCTCGAAGGCGCCTGCGACATTGTGGCCGAGCATTGGTCGGAAAACATCGAGACACGCCGCTGGCTGAGCGAACAGGCGAGCGGATTCGGGCGCGTACACTCGCAAGTCAAGCGAGGCAAAAAGCAGGACGCCGCGAAATACGAGATGTATTTCGACCACCAGGAGCCCGTCAAACGAGTTCCCTCGCACCGGCTGTTGGCCATGAAACGCGGCGAGGCGGAAGGGCTGCTGCGAGTGGGGGTCGAGCTCGATGACGACTACGTTCTGCAAAAACTCAAGCCGCGTCTGGCGAGCGACCGTCGCTTCGAGTTTCACCGTGAATTGCTCGAGACGGCGGACGACTGTTATCAACGCCTGCTGTTGCCTGCCACCGAGTCGGCCACGTTACAGGAGTTGAAGGAGCGCGCCGACGACGAAGCGATTCAGGTGTTCGCCCAGAACCTCCGCGAGCTTCTGTTGGCGGCGCCGGCCGGCCCGCGCGTTACCATGGGGATCGACCCGGGCTTTCGCACCGGTTGCAAAGTCGCCGTGGTCGACGGCACGGGAAAGTTCCTGGAAAACCGTACTATCTTCCCCACGCCGCCCAGCAGTGACATCGTTGGCGCCACCAAGGCTTTGCTGGACTTGATCGCCCGCCATCACGTGCAGTTGATTGCAATCGGCAATGGCACCGCTTCGCGTGAGACGGACGCGTTCGTCTCTGGCTTGCTGAAGGAATTGAGCATAAAGAACGAAGGTGGTGAAAACAAAGACACCGAGCCGCCTATCAAGGTCATGGTCAGCGAGTCGGGGGCGTCGATCTATTCGGCCAGCGAGTTGGCTACTCGCGAGTATCCCGAGCTGGACCTCACGGTCCGAGGCGCCATCAGCATCGCGCATCGGCTGCAGGATCCGCTGGCCGAGTTGGTCAAAATCGATCCCAAGTCGATCGGTGTCGGCCAATACCAACACGACGTGAACCAGCCCCAACTGCGGCGCGGTCTACAGCGCGAAGTCGAATCGTGTGTCAACTCGGTGGGTGTTGAGTTGAACATGGCCAGCAGTTCACTGCTAGCCCACGTAGCCGGGATCGGCCCCAAGCTGGCCGAGCGGATAGTCGAGCATCGCGATGCGAGCGGGCCGTTCGAATCCCGGCAGCGTTTGCTGGACGTTTCCAAGCTGGGCCGCAAGGTGTTCGAGCAGGCAGCCGGGTTCCTGCGTATTCGCGACGGTCGCAATCCGTTAGACAACTCGGCCGTCCACCCGGAAAGCTATCGCGTAGTGGAGCGG
>CAZISU010000215.1:0-8093 GCA_964541935.1 uncultured Planctomycetaceae bacterium
CCGAATGAAGACCTCTTTAGAAAATTCAACGTAAGGGATAATGAAGCGGAAATCGTTGCGTGTTTGCATCAGCAGACTAATGCATGTATAGCAGAGCACCGAGGCCAGGATCAGTTGCACGGCCCGTTCAAGTTTCGCGTAATAAACAATCATAGCCTGGCTGGAAAGCTCGCCCTCGGCTGGGAAAAGCGGATTTAGGGCAAGGCCCAAAACATAGGCCAAAAACAGCCCGATAGCCAAACCGAAATAGACGGCCGAAATTGCATCGAGTTGCTTTCGCCGAATGGCAACATCGAGCCCAATCACGCCTAATGCCAAACCGATCATGCCGATCGGCGCGGCCCAACTCAAAAACGGAGAGTCGGGCGGAACTAGGGCTTCTTTAATAAGTGAAACGCCCAAAGCGGACGCCACCATGATGAAAACGAGGCGAACTATAAGAAGTCCCATGGATAATCTTTGCTCCAAAATAAATTAAAAGCGCAAATAATTCTGTCGGGCGGATGTGGGATAATGGAATAATACAGCCGTATCCGACAGCGGAGCTTGCTCCAAGTTTATTTTAAGCACAGCCTGAATCATACCCAAGCCTTACCCCCGAAAAAGCCGCTGGGCGCACCGCAAATGGTCGAATCGGAGTGGGAGCACACCGAATAACGCGATTATATGAATAAAACTGATTTATTTATTTTTAGCAAGTTGGCCGGTCAAAATGGCCGTCAGAGCATCCAGCGATTGGGGGATAATCTTCGCACTACCCAGAGCCGGCATGAAGTTAGTATCGCCGTTCCAACGCGGCACAATATGCCAGTGGAGGTGGCCTGGTAACCCCGCCCCGGCAGCACGCCCCAAATTCAAACCAATATTGAAGCCCTCTGGATGCAACGTTTCGCGTAAAGCAGCGACCATTCTTCGCACAACACGCATGATTTCCACTTCTACCTCGCCCGTCAGATCCTCGATGTCGCCATAATGCTCCTTTGGAGCGATTAGAAGGTGACCGTTATTGTAGGGATAACGGTTCAGCAATGTGATACAGCTATCGCTGACTTCGATAATGTGGCGTCTGAAATCGTGCGGATCGGCGACTCCCTGGCAGATGAAACAATCCTGGTCGGCCCCCGGCATGAAGCCGTCGGCGGGTTTTTCGGGCAGGTCATTCGGGCCCCCCCCTTGAATGAACTCCATTCTCCACGGTGCCCAAAGTGGGTCGGCAGACACTGTTTTCCTCCGCTTATGAGATCAATACACATCGATTCAACAGAGCCAAGTCTATAACAGCTTTCGATTTAGGGCAAGACAGCATCTGCTGGAATAATTGCGATCTCGAATTGTCCCGCTTCCCAAGAGCGGATAAACTGGAAGATTGAGAAGTTTCCGCTACAACAATGACAAAGGATGCGATGGATTTTCGCGTTGATCTCGACACGTTTCGCGGCCCGCTCGATTTGCTCCTCTATCTGGTGCGCAAGCACGAGGTGGAAATCGTCGACATACCCATTGCGCTAATCACGGATCAGTATCTCGCGCATCTCACCGTGCTAGAACAATTGGACGTGAATTCCGTGGCCGATTTCTTGACGGTTGCCAGCACACTGATAGAAATCAAGTCGCAACAGGTGCTTCCCCGCTCGGATGAAATCCAAGACGAAATGGAAGATCCCCGCCAGGAACTGGTTAAGCGTCTGTTGGAATACAAAAAATTTCGCGACGCATCTAGCATCCTCGAAGAGCGCGGACGGGATTGGCAACAGCGTTTTTCACGCCAGGATAACGATCTGCCGCCGCGCCAGCGCAACCTCAGCGAAGAACCTATCCATGAAGTCGAACTCTGGGACCTGGTCAGCGCTTTCGGATTGATCATCCGTGACACCGAGGCCTCTAAGCCCTCGAACATCGTCTACGACGATACTCCCATCCACGTCTACATGGAAATGATCCACACTCGCCTTACAAAGCGGGGCCAATTGGCATTCAAGGATCTGTTTACGCCGGGCATGCATAAATCGACCCTGGTGGGAATCTTTCTGGCCGTCCTGGAACTGGTTCGCTACAAGAAAATTCGCGTAGACCAAAACGAACTCTTCGGCGAAATATGGCTGATGCCCTGTTCGGATTCGACCGAACCGCTGGACCTTTCCAACGTAGACAACTACGATCATCCTACAAAATCTTAGTGTGGCCAAGCCACAACCAAACGGAACATATATTTAATGGTCAACAACCTTCCTGTAAAATCCCTGCAACACAATGGACTGACGATCGAGGGCTATTCGCGGGCCGCGGTACAAACTTACTGGCGAATACCGGAATACAAGGTCGGTTTTGATCTAGGCGCGCAACCCTGGTCGTTCATGGGAACGCCCACCTGGTTCATTTCCCACGCACACATGGACCACCTCGTGGCCCTGCCGGTTTATGTTGCCCGACGGCGAATGATGAAGATGGAACCGCCCACGATTTACATGGCGGAACACATCATAGAGCCCATGAAGAAGATTTTGCGGCTCTTCAGCCGTCTCGACCGCGGACGCCTACCTTGCGAACTGATCCCGGTCGAGCCGGGCGACGAGATCCAACTTTCGCGTGAATTGGTGGTTACCGTCTCGCCCACCCGACACACGGTTCCCTCGCTGGGTTTCGTCATTTGGGAACGTCGCAAAAAGCTCAAAGCCAACTTGCGGGGACTCTCCGGCGACAAGATTCGCGACCTTCGCCAAAGCGGCATGGAAGTTACCGACGAAGCACGCATACCGCGTGTTGCGTATCTGGGCGATAGCCTGGCCGAAGGACTCGATGATTGCCCGGCAATGTATCAGGCCGAGATTCTGATTATCGAACTGACCTTCGTCGCGCCCAATCACCGTCGAGAACGCATCCACAAGTTCGGACACCTGCACCTCGACGACTTGCTCGAACGTCGCGACCGTTTTTCCAACGAACTGGTAATCGCCAGCCATTTCAGCACCCGCTACCACGCACGACAGATTCGCCAATGCGTACAAAAGGCATTGCCCGAAATGCTCGACGGACGTCTGCATCTCTGGATCTGAGAGTTGAGATTCGAAGTAAGCAAAGTCGCGGGTGAGCGTTGATTTCACCCGGCGGGAAAGTTGCGCAGCGCCCGTAGCAGATTTCCGCCTCGCGGAATTAAGATCGCAACCAAGCGTCCGTTGGGACCGATGCCGGCGTATTCCCGCTGCTTTGTAGGTGACGGACACGGACTGTCATCGAAATTCATTGGCATCGAGATTGTCCGCCCGTGTCCGATCTCGACCATTTCCTCAGCCGTTAGTTTGACGCGCGGCAACATCTCGACAGCCATCGACGGGGGTAAGAGGCGATCAGCCCAATCGTCTTTGCCAAGATTCGTGGGCTCGACCGACTCTTCGAGCGTGAAACGGCCGATCGCCGTCCGCGTCAACCCGGACATTACGGCGGCAGTGCCCAACGATTCGGCCAGATCGCGACCAAGCGAGCGGATATAGGTTCCACTGCCACACTGCACTTCAAGCGTTAAAACTGGATAGTCATATGCAACGACCGCTATCCGATAAACGTGAACCGGCCGCGGCTTTAGTTCAGGAGGTTTGCCGGCGCGGGCCAGATCGTATGCCCGGCGGCCTTTGACCTTGATAGCCGAAAACACTGGGGGACGCTGCTCGATCAAACCGGTTAGATTCGAGGCCGCGGCCACGATTTCTTCAAGCGTTGGGATCGGCGGAGCGGCCAACTCGATGACCTCGCCCTCGGTATCTTCTGTGTTACTGCTGCGTCCAAGAAGAAAAGTGCCCGTATAGTGTTTGGGCATTTGCTGCACATACTGTATTAGCCGCGTAGCCGGCCCGACGCACAAGACCAAAACTCCACGGGCCAAAGGGTCAAGAGTTCCAGCATGGCCAATTTTGATTTTACCGGCAATTCGGCCGACAAGATCAACGGCCCGGCGCGATGTCACACCGGGCGGTTTATTCAGGTTGAGTATACCGATATGTGACAAGGCTTGTTATCTCAGCGCTCTTTCCAACTTCCGATAGTTGCGGCGTTCGATCCCCAATAGACTAGATTCTTTCAGGCCCAATTTTTTTGCCTTGGCCATGGCCGCAATTGCGGCTTCTTTTTGTCCGTCTTGGAAATAGGCCTGCGATTGATGGAAATATCGAACGCCTGTGGGATGTTTCGTCAAGACAAGACTCAGGTCGTCGAGCGCCTTTTTAGGTTGCGATTTAGCAAGGTAAACGATCGCGCGAGTATCCATCAGGCCGGGGATTTTACCGTATTTTATGATGGCCTTGTCTATCATTACTTGGGCCTCTTCGAGTTTCCGATCATGCAGGGCCAGGAAAAGGGCCAGATTATTCATGGCAGTGGGATCGCTGGGTTTTTCATCGAGGATTTCTCTGTAAAGCGACTCTGTTTCGATGTCGCGGCCCTGGAAATCTCTCAAAACGGCCATGGCGGTCTTAAGGATAACGGCGTCTTGGCCGCTAGGATGTTTTTTCAGAGCGTCTTTAAGGATCCTATCAATCTGCCGGAGTTGATCGACGTTGGGTGATGATTCTTGCAGGAAACCGAAGCAGGTTTTGGCAATATCCTCTGCGGAACTTTCGTCTGCGTGCTCCTCTGCCAGTTTTATTCCGCTTTTCAAACGCCCTATTTTGGCGAGGAACTGCGCCATAAGCAGTTCGCGCCCGACCTGCATATCGATGTATTTGCGATATATGCTTTCGGCCTCATCGTCAAAGCCCTTGGCAATGGCGTCTTGCGATTGCCCGCCGCCCTTAAGAATCGCCGCAAGGCCAGCCAACGTGTTGGCCGTATCCACCAAGTAAAGCATTTGTGTTTTTTTGTCGGCTTTAGCCGTGTCTAGGAACGTTTTCAGAATTTCAATTGCCGTCTCATAGTGTTTTTGCTTGAAGGCATACTTGGCATCGAGTTTGTGAGTAACGATAGCGTCGGGCAGCATCTTTTTGAGCATCTCGAGATAGATGCCTGCCTCCTTGATTTCGTCCCGTTCGATCAGCGCGTCGCTATAAAAGGCCAAGTAGCGAGGTTCTTTTCCCTTGGAATTGAGGATCTTCCGCATCAGGTTCTTGAACTTCGTGATTTCCCCTTCAGACAAATACAGTTTGGCAAGTGTAAATTGGATTTCAGTGCTTGGAGAGCTTTGCGCGGCCAGCAATTTTTCCAGCGTCGGAATCGCTTTTTTCCGCTGTGCGGGCGAAAGGTCACTGGCCAGTAAAACGGCTTTGGCATACTGGTCGACATGTGAAGAGGCGTTCAGCCGCAGGTTACTTTCAATCAGTTTCAGGGCCTTCTGACGGTTCGCCTCGCCACCTTGGCTAAACAGGATGGTTGCGTAGGAGCGTCGCGCTTTCGTTTGCTGGTCGGCGTCTGCCGAAACTTTACCGTCGATAATTCTCTTTAATTGCTCGATGGCTTTGTCTGTCTGTTTGTTTCGGACATAAAAATCCGCGAGCTTTTCGACCACGGCGGCGTCTTTGGGAGACTCTGTGGCAGTAGCTAAAAGTTGCTTTTCGGCGTCTTGATTTTTACCGATGGCTTCATAGCATTGCGCGATTGCAGAAGCAACCTTTTCCGGCGGCAGCTTGGATTTTGCTTCGGTGATGGCCGCTTCCGCTTTTTGTATCTGGCCGGTCTGACCGTAAAACTGTATCATGGCGACCCAGGCGATATCGTTGCGAGGATCTAGCTCCAGAGCTTTCTTGAACGATTTTTCAGCGTCATTCAGATCCCGCTGGGCATCTTCTTTTCGTTGTTGATTCTTCGCTTGACGGCCTACTATAGTCAGCAGTTGCCCCAGCCAGATGTGGTCGCTTACTTTTTTGGAACCTTCGGCTACTTTCCTGGCATAACCGACGGCGTCTTCATATCTGCCAATTTTCGCCTTGACGATACTGTTTTCGAGATCTGCTTCGCCCATAACGGCATCTTGACGTTCGCCCAGCAGACGCAGGATTTCGTCGGCTTCCCGGAAACGATTCAGCTTGGAAAGTAGTTGCACAGTGCGGCGAATTAGCGGAGTAGATTGCGCGCCCAGGTCAATCGCCTTGCGATAGCTCTCTACGGCCGCCTCAACATTTCCTTGACGGTCGTACAACGTTGCGGTAAGCACCCTGGCGGATGCCCAGTCGGGACGTATTCGTAAGGCTTCATCGAGATGATTTTGCGCCTGGTTCAGCAGTTTCGTGTCGCCGTCTTCGGCCGACATATTCAAAAGCAGGGCCTGTCCGTAATGCCAAAAGGCGCCCGGTTTCTCCTCGTCCTTTTTGACCTCAGCGAGGATCTCTTTGATGGCTTCAGTGTTATCCTCTTGAACGGCGATTTCAAACCGAATGATTTGCATTTCCCGGTTGCCGGGCTCTTCGCTTAAGATCCCTTGTGAAAGGATCTTTGCCTGTTCGTAATCGCCGGCCCGTAGCGATAATCCGGCCAGTCCTCGCCAGAGGCGAAGCCGCGATTTTTTAGAATAGTGTTTCGTGTTGCCGGCCAGGCTTCGCAACGGCTCAGCCGCCTTTTTGCCTAGCCTCGCCAAAAGGTGTTCGCCGTGTGTCAGACGCAACCCGGCCGTATCGCCTACCCTTTTTTGCGCCTCGAGGAAAGCAGCCTCGGCACCTTTCCAGTCCTTTTTGCGCTTGGCCACCTTAACCAGAGCCGTCCAAATATTAGCCTGCTCCGCCGAATTTTTCCGCAGTAAATATGTAAGTTTTTTCTCATCGCTACGGGCCGTCTCTTGCGCCTCGCCCGTGAGTGACGCTACTCTCTGCTTCGCTTCCTCAAGTTGCGGTTGAATTAGTTTCTGCGTCTCTTCGAGTTGCCTCTGAGCCGCTTTGAGAAGAGCGGTCGCTTTATCATCATCGCCTTGTGCGAAATAAACGTCGGTCTTCAAAAAAATGACCTGCAACTGATTTGCTTGAGTTTTCTCCAGAGATGCGATCAGAGCCAGAATCTCTCCCCAATCCCGCTCGGCCTCGGGCTTACGCAGATTCTTTGCGAGCAAAAGCCTGGCGAGTTCAAAAATGGTAGATCTCGGAGCGTTGTGCAGCTTGAGTATTAGACGATAATCGTCTATCGCGCCGTCGAGCTCGCCCGATTTGGCTTTGGTCTTGGCAATGCCGATCAGAGCCGGTAACCAGGTCCGATCCGAAGATGCGGCCCGAAAGTATGCGTCACGCTGTTTGTCGATACGTCCCAGACGCCCGTAGCATTCGGCAAGTAGAAAGTCCAAGTTCTTGGCACGGCTTGGCCAACGTTTGGCTGCCTCGTCTCGGACCGCCTCGAATCCTTCGGCGGCTTCCAACCATCGCCCCTCGGAATAGGCAACACTGGACTTGAGATGGTCGACGAAAAACTGATCTTTCTTGCTGTCCTCGATTTGCTTACAAACCCGCTTTGCGTCGTCGATTCGACCGTTTTCAATCAACAAGGAAGCTAACCGCCAAAGCAGGTTGGTGTTGTCTTCACAAAATTCGCTTCCCTTACGCAGTGTTTCAATAGCAGCCTGGGGATTGCCCGATTGCTGATCGATCTCAGACAGCACGGAATAGCCGGCCGAAAATTTGGGAAACAACGACGTAAGCAATTCGGCATATCGCCGAGCATCCGCCAAGGACTTCTTGGAATTGTCTTTTTTTAGCCAACAGGCCAGCCATTCCGATTTTGCCGCCAGCAATAAACTGTCGCGGCAGGCCTCTATCTCGTCGGAAACGCCCTCTAGCTTTCCGTCGAGTGCCAAGGCCGCCTGATTAGCGCCAAGCAAGGCTTTTTGGTATTCCGGTGTGAACTGATCGTTTGTCGTTGGTGGTTGTGAGGGAAGCTTTTCCAATGCAGCCTTTAACGCTTTTGTCTCGGGCAATAAAGCCGACTGGCGGTCTGCCTCGTCGGCAATGATCGTAATCGCCTTTTGCATGGCCCCTAAAGAGTCGCGTACCGAACTTTTCGCCAGCAAGGCATCGTCGACTTCACCATTTTTTGTGGCAACTGCGTTCCAATAACGGGCCCGCTTGAGCCTCGCCGTGAAAGAAGCCGGGTTGTCGTCGACCATCTCGTTCATCCAGTAGTCGGCGTCAGCC
>CAZISU010000216.1:0-8065 GCA_964541935.1 uncultured Planctomycetaceae bacterium
TGGTCTTGAGGATGTATCCGCCATAGAGCGTCAATTCGAAGCTGACCAACAACTTGTCGTAGTCGTACAGCGCGACCTGCGTGTCGGGCGTCTGGGCGGCCGCTTTGGTGTGTTCGTAGCGTCCGCCGGTGGAATACACGGTCTTGGGATAGTCGACGCCCAGCAGCCAGCGGGCCAGGTCGATCTGGTGGCTGGCGTCGTTGGCAATGTCGCCGCCAGAGTAACGCCACTGGTGGTGCCAGTGCTTGTGCCAGCTCTCGTTGTAGCGGTGCTCGGGCGCGGGCCCGTTCCAAATGTCCCAGTTGAGCCCCTTGGGCGGGGCGCTATCGGCGACCACGGGTCGATTCCCCCACGGCGGCTTCTGGTTATAGATGCGGCAGAGGTGAATGTCGCCGAGTTTACCGTCTTCGATATACTTTTTGGCCGCCATATTGTACGGCGCACTGCGGTTCTGGAACCCACACTGCACGACGCGTTTGTACTTCCGCGCGGCCTCGAGCATCTTCTGCCCTTCCCAGCAGCTTTGCGTGGGCGGTTTTTCCACATAGACGTCCTTGCCCGCCTGGCAGGCCCAAACCGTGGCCGGGGCGTGCCAGTGGTCGGGCGTGGCGATGACCACGGCGTCAACCGACTTGTCGTCGAGCACTTTGCGGAGATCGCCGACGCACTTGGGCTTCTTGCCTCCCTGCCGGTCGGCAATGCGTTTTACGCGAGATTCGAATACATTCGTATTTGGATCGGCCACAAAAGAAAACTCGCAGTCTCCTCGATCCAAGAAACCGTTGGCAAGGTGCGGGCCGCGGCCGCCGGCACCGATCAAACCCAGGACGACTTTGTCGTTGGCCGGGTTGGCTCGCACCGACTTCGAGTTGGCCAGGATAGTCATCCCGGCCGCCATCGAAAGGCCAGTAGCCTTCGAGCGATCCAGAAATTCACGCCGGTTCAATGATGTCATGCTGTTTTCTCCTCCTGAAGTGTTGAAAAAGTGTGGGTGGGGTTCTGACGGGTGGGGGTGCTAGTAGGGGGTGTGCTGATTTTGTAAACCACCAGTAATAATAACGGTCGTCGGCCGCTGTTGTCAAGAAAGCACCACTAGAGGGGCATGGTCGGCGGTACGGGAAGTGAGGTAGACTTGCAAGACCCTGACAAAATCGTCGTGAAAACGAAGGGCGCAAGCCCGGCATTGAAAACGGCAAACAACCCACCACAAAATGCCGGGTCGAGACCCGGCCTACACATGATCAAATACAAAAAAAACGGTCTTTTGGCAATCGCCTCCGCGGCGACTCTTCTTTCTATCATCGGCTGTTGGTCATCTTCGAAAAACGACGTGGTTTCCTATACCGCCTTGGACTCGCAATTTTCCGAGCCGGTTTTCGAGGCCTTTACCGCCGAAACCGGCGTTGGCGTGCGGCCCAAGTTCGATACCGAATCGACAAAAACGGTGGGCCTGGCCAATGCCATCTTGGCCGAGGCCAAGCGGCCGCGTTGCGATTTGTTTTGGAATAACGAAATACTCAACACCTTGCGGTTGCAAAAGGCCGGGCTGCTGGAGGCTTACAACCCGCCAGGCGCAAAGAAATTTCCCGCCGCCTTTCGCTCGCCCGAGGGGCTCTGGCACGGTTTCGCGGCGCGGGCGCGGGTGCTGATCGTCAACACGGATATTCTGCCCGAGGACCAGCGGCCCACGTCAATCCACGATCTGGCCGACCCCAAGTGGCGTGGCCGCGCGGCCATGGCCAAGCCGCTTTTCGGCACCACGGCCACGCACGCCGCCTGCCTGTTCTCCGTCTGGGGCGACGAGAAGGCCAAAGAGTTCTTCAAAAATGTCAAAGCCAACGACACCAAGATCCTGGCCGGCAACAAGCAAGTGGCGCTCTCGGTCGCGGCCGGGCGCGTGGCCTGGGGCATGACCGACACGGACGACGCCATTATCGAATTGGAAGCCGGACGGCCCGTGGCCATCGTCTATCCCGACCAGGGCGAAGGCCAGCCCGATGCCGACGACCTAGGCACGCTTTTCATACCCAACACTATCGCCATCATCCGCGGCAGCCCCAACCCACAGCAAGCCCGCCGCCTGGTCGACTTTCTGCTCTCACCGCAAGTCGAGAAGATGCTGGCAGCCGGGCCCAGCGCCCAGATCCCGCTGAACCCCGAGGTGGAAACGTCCACCCGCGTGAAAACACCCTCGCAGATTAAGCCCATGCAGGTCGATTTCAACCAAGCGGCCGAGAAATGGGACGCGGCGGCCAAGTTCCTCCGCGACGAGTTCGCTACGGGAAAATAGGCGTGAGTCGGAGAAAAACGGCAGTAGAACTGAATACCCGTGGGTGGAATTATCGGCTTCTATCCGCTAATATGTAGGTTAATGGTTGTAATAAACGCCGAAAAGGAGCCCCCAAATGCCGTGCCGTGGAGTCCGTGGAGCGACCACCGCCGATAGCAATACCAGCGAAGACATTCTCGTGGCGACGCGCCAGCTTTTAGCGATAATGATCCGTCTGAACGAAATCAGCCCGGAAGACGTGGCCAGTGCAACCTTTACGGTCACTAAAGACCTCGACGCCGAGTTCCCGGCTCTGGCAGCCCGCCAGTTGGGCTGGTTATGCGTACCTCTTTTGTGCAGCTATGAGCTTTGCGTACCTGGCTCGCTGCCGCAGTGCGTGCGGATTCTATTACACTGGAACACGGAGAAGACGGCCAAGGAAATCACGCACGTATACATCAAGGACGCCGCCCGCCTGCGGCCCGACCTCTCCAAAATCCCGCCGCTAGATTGGGACGAACTAGAAGCCTGGATCGAAAAGAATCTCGACTCGGCGATTAAGACCAGCCGCCAGTAGCCTGAACCAATGTAGACCGCCCGGTGTCAATATCAAAAAGGCGGCCTGCTCACAACTCGCGTTTGACGTTGTGATCTCTTCCATAAAGATTCTGCTTCGACATTATCACCCTGACACCACAAAATGTCCAAAGCCAAAGGTAAAAACAAGAAACACTCTGCGGCGAAGATCGTGGAGCAATGGACCGAGATGGATCTCACGGCCATGGCCCGCGAAGGGCGGCTTCCGCGCGCCTATGCCGCCGAAGAGCAGATCGCCCAGGTCGAAGATCTCTTGGCCGCCGGACGTTTCCCTTTGTTGACTGGCGAGACGGGCGTGGGCAAAACGGCGCTGGTACACGAACTGGCCCATCGGGCGGTCGCTGGTGGCGGGCCCGCCGTGCTCGAGGGACGCCGCATCCTGCAAATTTCGATCCGTCGTCGCTTGGGCGCATTAAAAACACCCCACGAACTCCGCCCCGAGATGGAGAAACTTGTCCGCGCGCTGAAAAAGCTGGGGCCCAAGGTCGTGCCTTTCTTTCGCGACTTCCACGTCGGGTGGATTCACGATCTCGAGCCCATGCTCTTGGCCATCGCCACGCAAGCTACCGGCGTCATACTGGCCGAAGGCGAAGAGGAGCCGATCGAAGGCATGCTCGAATGTTGGCGCGAGTTGCAACACTATTTCGCCGTCTTGCGAATCGACGAGCCCGACCTCAACCGCATGGGAACGATTCTCCAGCGTTGGAACGACTGTCAGGCCGACGAGCGGGGCCGGCGTTTCGATCCGCAGGCACTCGACGAGGCCCTGCACTTGGCCCACCGTTTCCTCGTGCGCGATTGCCATCCCCGCCGTACCCTCACGCTTTTGGATCAGCTCAACCCTTCCCAACCCGGCCAGGATATCGACGCGCCGCAAGTCATCGAGCGTTTTTGCCGTCGACATCGCGTCCCCCGCAAGCTGATCGATCCCAAAATCAATCTCGACCTTGCAGACATCCGCGCCCGTTTCGGCGACCAGATCCTCGGTCAGCCCGAGGCGGTCGACACTATGGTCGACATGATCGCGTTGATGAAGACGCGCCTGACCGGCGAGCGACGTCCCTTCGGTGTGTTTTTGTTTGTCGGCCCCACCGGCGTGGGCAAGACGCACGTGGCCCAGCTTTTGGCCGAATTTATTTTTAAGAAACGCGACCGCTTGGTCCGTTTCAATATGGCGGATTTCCAGACCGCACAAGCGGCCCTTTCGCTTTTCGGCGATCCCGACGATCATCGTCCCCGCCAAATGCAGGGCCTGCTGGCGCTACGTATCTTGAGCCAACCTTGTGGCGTGCTGCTTTTAGACGAATTCGAAAAGGCCAACCCCTTGGTTCACGACCGCTTCTTGCAACTCATGGATGAGGGCTGTTTCATCAACGGCCGTGGGCAGACGGTGTCCTGCCGCTCGATGACCGTGATCGCCACCTCCAACGCCGGCAGCGAAGTCCATGCCGGCAACACGCTGGGCTTCAACGACGCGGCCGACTTGAAGCGAACTGACCCACAGCGGGTTGATAAAGCGCGAATTGCCCGCGAAGTCGACCGCCGTTTGGCACAAAAGTTCCGCATCGAGTTCCTCAACCGCTTCGACCGCATCGTGCATTTCCACTGCCTCGGTCGCCAAGACACACGCACCATCGCCCGACGCGAACTGCAGCGGCTCGAACGCCGCTCCGGACTGCGGCAACGCGAATACAAACTGGAAATCGACGACTCGGTCCTCGACTGGTTGGCCTTAAACGGACACGACACTCGCTACGGGGCCCGCTTCCTCCGCCGCACGGTCGAACGCCACGTCACCACTGCTCTGGCAACCGCGCTGGTGTCCACCAATCCCCCGGCCGGATCTCGCCTGATGCTGTACGTTCGCGACAACCGCATCCACGCCAAAGTGGCGACACGCGACACGCTCGCTATATCCTCAACTGTAATTGCTGCCGCGAAAAAAAGCTCCTGCAACGGTAAAACCAAGCGTCGCTCCAGGCGAACCCTGGGTGCCGTGCCTCGCTAGTCTGACTTCAAGTGGCCAGCGAATTTCCGTACCCGATCACCATGGTCGAAGCGATCAGCAACAGGATGCCTGTCCAAACGAGCATTTTGGTTTGCCGGCTAGAACCGCGCCATTCGTGAAAATACAAGCCCCACAGGTTCGAGAACACGATGATTAGGCCCATGTGTATCGACCAACTGGAAAAGTCGTATTGCTCGCCCAGCTTTGTGGTTCCCATGCCGTAGAAGAAGAACTGTCCGTACCAGATGAAACCGCCCAGTACCGAAAGGCAATAGTTGCGTATTTGTCGGCCGGCCGGGCCGGAAACGTAATCGCCGAAGCTGCGGTTGCGTGCGTTCAGCACTAGGCACCAAAGTGCGTTGGTTGTGAAGCCGCCGACGAGGATCACCACCAGCACGGCGTTGTTGGAATACAGCTCCTTGGTTCCCAGAGCAATGGCCGTTTCGGCGATCGGTTTTCCCGCGGCGATGCCGAAGGCGAAACATGCGCTTAAGATACCGGAGATCGTAGCCACCAGGAAACCTTTGCCCAGGGGCATTTCGCTACCGCCATTTTCCGACTGACCGTCTTCGGCCCCGGCGGCGGCCAGTTCGCGTTCGCGGCGTACTCCGGCCAATCCGCAAAGCGCGATTCCCATCAGGCATATTGCTACGCCGGCGAGCACGAGTTGCCCGCTGTGAGTCGAGATAATCTGTCCGAGTTTTCCGGCGTAGACGGGCGGGATTAGCGTGCCGAATGTCATGCAGAAACCCAAGGCGACCGAAAATCCCAAGGCCATGCCCAAATATCGAACGGAGAGCCCGAACGTCAGCCCGCCCACGCCCCACAGCAATCCGAACATGGCCGCCCGGGCGAGTGCCAGCGGTGGGCTGCTTTGCAAAACGTAGAGCAGCTCGGGCGTGGTAGCGGCGGCCACCGCCCACGGTGCCACGATCCATGCCGCCACACCCATCACCAGCCAGAAGCTTTCCCAAGCCCACTCTCGTATTTTTCGCAGTGGCGCATAAAAACTACCGGCGGCAAGACTGCCAACCGCGTGCAACATTACTCCCAAAAAAGGATCAGTTGGCATTACGACCTCACCAAACAGTATTGCCGCCGGTAAAAGTATCTGTTTTCGAACTCAGAGATCCACTCTCGCGGAAAGATTGTATTGTAGCCGAAAACGGACCGTTTTACGTCACGGACTTGCCATTGATTTGCGACATTGACAATCAGGCACACAATCTCTGCCGCGCTATGATATCATACATCCAGAAACTATGCAATCATCTTCACTTCAACACCTTAACGATTCTATTCCCACGCCGCCATGAGCCTTGCTCACCCTTGCGGACAACCGTAAAACGGCCAATTATTGACACTCACCCCTTGTTATGCGACACTGGCAAGCGGGAACATGTAAGCTCATGCCAACACACAACAAGACCCGCGCGCGTTCGACTTACGACGGCTTTTTCCACTATTTGCCGGTCGACGATAGCGCTATCGATTGGGGTATCTATGTGACCGGCGCCGGCCGCGGCCGAATTCATGCCGGGCAGCCGTACCCGCCAGACGATCATCCGGCCTTGTATCAGATGCAATGGCGTCGCGGCCGCAGCCTGCCCGAGTTCCAGGTGATTCTGATTACCGACGGGCGCGGGGTGTTCGAATCACAGCCCACCGGTCGACTGCCGCTGGCAGCCGGCTCGAACGTGTGCCTCTTTCCCGACGTCTGGCACCGTTATCGGCCCGACACCGAGACGGGTTGGACCGAACGTTGGGTTTCACTCAGCGGCCGACTCACGCAGCGGCTGATGGACCGTGGGTTCATGCGTCCGCAAACGCCCATCCTGGCGGTCGACAAGATCGACAAGATGGTCGCCGCTTTCGACGACCTGCTCGAACGCATACACCGCGACCCCTTGCAAAACTCGCTGCTGCTATCGCTGCAAGCCATGGGCGTATTGGGCAAGGCCTTGGAGGTTACAAACGATCGGGTTCTCAAAAATGCTCCAGGCCAAGCGGCGGCCCGCCGCGACGTGTTCGATCCGCTCGTGGCCCAAGCCCTGGATACAATTTGGACCCGCAGTCACCGCCCCTTGTCGGTGTCCCAAATCGCCAAACTCTTGCCCGTGGCCCGCCGCACGCTGGAACGGCGTTTCATGGCCGCCATGGGGCATAGCGTGTTGGAAGAGATCGTCGGGTGCCGGCTGGCCAGGGCGAAACGACTGTTGCGCGAAACCAACTTGCAAGTAAAAGCCGTCTCGCGGCTGGCCGGTTTTTCCAGCGAAGAACGCATGAGAGTAGCTTTTCGGGCCGTGGAAAAACTATCGCCTATTGAGTATCGCCACAAAAGGTTAACTCCGCCGAGCGCTCCGGTCAACACAACCGGCGCTCGGCGGAGCTATCGCATCTGAGTGGTTAGGGCATAAGTAGGGTGCGTCCGCGACGCACCAGAATTCCTCTCGCCTTACCTTACCAGTATCAACGGCCGGTCGTTGGCGATCTCGCGGAACGCGTCTAGCAGCTCGTCGTGATAGTCGGTAACCGCACTCATGCCGGGTATGTTGAAGTGCCGCCCGTCGGTGGCATCGGCGATGGCTTGCATCAACGATGTATCGGCCCCGCTGCCGAGACTGATGGTTACGATCGGGTAACCGTCTTCCTCGGCCAGGTCGGCCTGATCCTTGGCGTACTGGCGGGCATCGACCCCCGAGGGGCGGTTGGCATTACCGTCGGTCATCAGTACGATCATCTTGAACGCACCCAGGCGGGCATTGGCGTTCAACTCCTGTCGGGCATAGCGGATGCCGTCGCCGATGTTCGTGTAGACGTCGTAATGTCCCGCTTGGCGATGCGTGACCGTGTCCTCCACAGTGGCGAAATCGTTGGTCAGACTGTGCTCGACCAGTGCCTCTTGCGACGGCGAGTTGTAAACGACCAGGGCCACGCGATCTTCCGTGTCGACCTCTTGGATGTACTCCATAAAAACGCTTACGGCATCTTTCACGGCTCCGACCGGCTGCGCGTTGGCCTTCCAGAGGTCGGGCGTTTGCGAGTATTTAGGTTTTTGCTCGAGCCAATAGTTGATCAAAGTCATATATCCGTAGGATCGTCGGTATCCGGGCCGATAGACATTGTAACTGGTTTTCACCCAGCGCGGCCTCGCTTCGCTCGGCCGCAACCAAAGGAAGAAGGTATCCTCG
>CAZISU010000217.1:0-8039 GCA_964541935.1 uncultured Planctomycetaceae bacterium
AATTGGCGTGGGGCTGATCTGGAAAGCACCCCGGCAGACACTGTATGCCTTTGTGCCCGGAGTTTTGCTGGTTGTGGTCGCCTTTTTTGCAACCAACTGGATCGCCCACAATAGCCTTGCCCCGCCCTACATGCACCGCAGCGGCGAGGGCGAGGAGAATTGGTACGACTATACATACGAGAAAAACGGCCGCACGATCGAAAGTTACTGGCGAAATCCACACGGACTCGACCGGGGCGAAAAATCGTCGGCCGTCTATGCCCTGCATTCGCTCGTTGGGCACCATGGCATCTTTTCGCTTACGCCGATCTGGCTGTTGAGCATCGCCGGTACGCTGGTTTGGCTCTTGCAACCTGGAGACGGGCAGCGAGGCAATCCGCGACTGCGCCAGTTAGCCTTGCTGATCGGTTCGGTTTCGGCCGTATGCTTAATCTTCTATGTTTTCATAGAAAGCAACGGGCGGAACTACGGCGGCATGACTTGCGGCTTCCGCTGGGTTTTCTGGTTCACGCCGCTTTGGCTGTTGGTGATGTTGCCGGCCGTCGACTGGATGGCTCGCAGACGTTGGACGCAAGCCGTGGCCCTTGTGCTGCTGGTGATATCGACCATTTCGGCCGCCTACCCGAGCTGGAACGTTTGGGTGCATCCCTGGCTGTTGAATTATCTGCACTACCTGGGTTGGATCCACGTTTAATTGTTTTTTCAGAAAGTGCAGACGTCAGGCAAATCGCTGTTTGCTCGTCGAGAACCAGACTAAGGCGGCCAGGGATATGAGCAATTGCAGCGATCCCACAATCGCCGGGTGAAGTGCTGGTTTGCTGACGGGAGCCGGATCTTGCCACTCGGTGCGATTTTGCCAGCCGTTTTTGGTGTAGCGCCAGCCAGCGTTGAACGATTTATCCGTGGACTGTGATTCTTGGGCGATGTGCGCGGAGTGGGCGCCGTTGCCCGCAAGAGTTAAAGATGAATAGCCCTCGGATAGCTGAGCGGGACTTATCTGAGCGGGACTTATCTGAGCGGGACTTATCTGAGCGGGACTTATTTGAGCGGAGCTTGTCAGAGCAGGGCCTATCGCTAGTACAACAAGACCTACAAAAGCCCAGGCGATCTTTAGCTCGCTGCCTGCAATCGGTTTGTTCATGTGGGAGGGATTATTCGAGTGTTAAATCTCATTTGTTTCCGGCTTTCGGCCGGACCGACTGTCGAACATATTGCAAGTGCTGGGCCATTCCGACATTATGACGGCCGTTTTTTCGTTGCATCTTGGTATTAATAGTCGAGTTAGAACTAATTGTTTGATTTAGGGCCAATGATAACGGGTGGCTATTTAGCAACGCGTCAAGGCTGCGGGTGTGGTGTTTTTTCACCACGGCGAGACAATTCCTACGTGCGATTCACTTCTTCGGGCAGGCTGTGGCAACCTCCGTAGGTTGGGGCCGCGCGCAGGCATCTTCCAACACGGCAGCACATAATGCGTTTTTTGCTTGTCACGCGAATGTCGTGGGCTAGACTTCAGATAATAAATGTGAGCGCGGGGTAGGTGGCCGACTTTGCTACATTTGCATGTTCACCGACCAGGCAGAAAGACATCTGGGGCATACCTGAAAGGTTAGAAAGCGTCATGAGCAACACAAAACCAGCCGAAGTCGATCTGAAAAAACTGTTGTCAAACGCCCAGTTGCCGGCACTGCCTCAGAGCGCGATCAGCCTTCTGGAACTGTCGCAGGACCCAAAAAACGGTCCAGCAGAATTCGCCGAACCGATCGAAGCCGATCCCGGCTTGACGGGCCAGGTGTTGCGTTTCGTGAATTCTTCCTACTTTGGCTTTTCCCGTAAGATATCGAGCATTAAACTGGCCATCACACTGGTTGGCATTCGCACGATCAAGAACTTTTCGCTTTGGAGCGCGGTGTTCAGCTTGATGCCGAATCCGAAATGCGGTTCGCTCGATCTGAAGAGTCTTTGGCAAGATTCTCTCCGCCGTGCATTGTTTGCCCGAGCGATGGCGAAACATCTTGGCCACAAGGCTACCGAAGAAATGTTCGCGGCAGCCTTGCTTCAGGATATGGCCGTGCCGCTCTTGGCGAAAGAAGCCTCACAGGTTTATGAAAAGCTGTTGGAAACGCGTGCGCAGGGTGAGAAAAGGCTGTCCGAGATCGAGCAAGAAGCTCTAGGCTGGACACATGCCGAAGCGGCCGGGATTATGGCCCGCCAGTGGAACCTTCCCGAGGATTTCGCCGTCGCCATCGAAAACCACACGGATATCGATCGCTGCCTGGACGGTGAACCCGAAAGTCTCGGCAAGACGATCGTAGCCCTTTCGGCCCTGTTGCCCAGTGCTGCCGATTCGCAGTGGAACGAATGCGAGCAATTCGAGTCCGCTTACGAAAAGGTTGTTAAAAATGGCGGACCAACGATTGCCGCGGTGCTCCAACAAACCGACGACGAATTCACCGATTTCTCGCCGGTGCTGAAAATCTCCGCGCCCAAAATGTCGCTAATGGATTACCACGAGCAAGTCAGCCCCGTGGCCAATTGAACCCGTGGCCAATTGAACCCGTGGCTAATTGAACCCGTGGCTAATTAAACCGGCACGAAACGGGCTACTTGGTTTGTGCTACCTCATCTGCAGACGTCTTGGTCTTTTGCGGTTTTGCAAGTGGCCGGCTTTCGCGGAGTTCGTAGTCGGGCCACAGCGGGCAGTTCAGATCTATCCAGACCTTGATGCGCCGCATCTCTTCGGTCGTTAATTCGACGTCGTGATGCCCGGCGTTGAGCATCTCCCACAAGCGGCTCTTGAGTGTGCCGAAGGTCATGGGTTGGGCTTTCTCGTTACCGCCCGAGTTATAACCGTAGTCGAGGTAGTGTACCCAACCTTTGGTAATCAAGGATTTGTACGACTGGGGAATGCGGTTCTTATCCAGCCGTGCGGTTAGATCGATGCCGTTGCTGTCCGTTGCTCCGTGGCATTTTACGCACTTGGCCGTCAGAACGGGCTGGACAACTTCCTGGTAATCGACCGGAGCCGTGCCCCAGGGCGGCGGTTGCAGGCGGTCCGGTCCACGTCGCAAGGCGATGCCCTGTCGCACGGGCGGAGCCTGGCGGCGGTCTTCGTGGCAACCCACGCAGCCACGTCGTTCGCCCGGCTGAAGTTGCACGACGCTACGCATGCGTTGCAACTCGTTGAAATCCTTATCGAGAATTTGCAGGTACAGTTGCTTTCCGGCCGGCGCGGAAAAATGGGCCGAGCCGTCTTTCTCAACCGGGGCCAGTCCCAGGGATGCCTTGGCGATGTAGCTGGGCCAGCCGTAGGGACCGGAAACAAGATCGACCGGCGAGGCATAGAAGTGCTGAAACGGCCTGTAAGCCTTGCGGTATTCGCCGTTTTCGAGTTTTTCCAGTGCATCCCGAACCTCGACCGCCACGCGAACGTACTTGACGCTGCCGCGTGGAACAATGTGGTCGATGCCTTGATAGACATCCGCCATGGCAAACACGCCCATGTTTTCCTCTTCGAGCGACGAAGGGCACGTGCCGCGCTGGCACAATTTTGTCGCGCACGGCTTGGGCGGCTCTTTCTTTATCTGAAGCTGAGCCATCAGGTCGGATGGTGCTTTTTCGTCCTTGCATCCACATTCCGTCGAGCTGTCCTCGCTGTTATCGACAATCCGACCCTCGATCCGCCTCAGCGAGGGCGGCGGCGTTACGGCACGCAACGGCGTCGCGCACATGCAGCCGAAGGTCTTGTCGAAACACAAAGGCTCGCGGTTGCCGTAGCGGTCGATCACATAGATGCCGAACTGATAGCGGGGCGAATGCGAACACAGGAAGAAATCTGTGGCCAACGGCACCGCGTCTCGGAAACACTCTTCTATGGGCCAAGAGCCGGGCCAAGGCACCTCGGGCGTGATGCTCTTGATGGCTTTTTGGTTGAAGCGGCCCTTTGCCGTATCGACCAACGCGATGGGACCGTTGAGGTCGCCGAAGTGCGAGATCAGCGTGCAGCAGATTTCTTTCGTGCCGGGCACCTGGCGGCCGTTGGCATAGCCGTTGGGTTGAATGATGGTGTTGCCGAAGACCAGTTCCGGCTTGGTGCCATCGGGACGCATTGCCCAAAGTGTGTGGCTGAAATCGGCCGCCTTGTCGACATATTCCGAACGCGTCCAGATGATGCGCCCGTCGCTCATTACCGAAGGCGCCCATTCGGTCAGATTGGCAAACGACAAGGCTTGCATGTTCTGCCCGTCGGCGTCCATGCGGAACATTATCGCCGCCTGCGGCTCCCAACACAGAAAGCGGCACTTGCAACGCGTCGTGATGAATGCCAGCCCGCCATCGGGCAACGGGCAAGGCCAGTAGTCGTGAAATATCCCATCGGTTAATTGCGTCAGATCGCTGCCATCCGTATTCGTTCGTATGATGTGATAGTATTCGGGCTCCGATGCGCGGAAGGCGAAGAACACATTCTGTCCGTCGAAACCGGCCATGGGCGTGCGGACAATTCCCTTGCCGGCATTGAACAGCTCGGTAAGCTTCGCTTTCTCCGGTCGAAAACGTCCGTCTTCGCGGGGGATTTGCAGAGTGCAGATCGATCCGCCCGGCCGCCAGCGGGAATCCAGGTTGACGCTGTAGTTGTGCGACGGTTCAAAGGCATGACGCTTGACGAACAACAGCTTTTCGATTGGTTTAAGGTCGGTATCGCGGAAAAACAGCCGCCGCTTGGCCACGCGGGCGTTGCGGAAGGCCTTGCGCTCGGCCGCCACGTCGGGCACCTCGACTGCTTGTAGTTTCGCGTGAACTTGTCCGAGTTCCGCCAGACGCTGCTTCTCCGTGACGACTTCCATGCCCTTGGCCGCCGAGCGGGCGATCATCTCGTCGAACAATGCAAGCGTCCGCTGCAACGGATCGTAGCGAAAAAGGTTAAGCGTATAGGTGCCGCCATCGCGACCGTCGGTTTTGGCAGCGTCGGTTTTAGCAACAACGGTTAAATTGCACTCGGGGCCGATGGGGCCAGGCTCGACGGGTATGGAAACAATCTTGGACTCGCCCGGCGAAATTGTCAGGCCTGCGAGCAATTCTCTCGGAAGCGGGGCCGGCTGGGGAGCGGGCAGCGAGGGCGACGCCGGTCTGGCCGCAGCAGGTCGGCCGCTGATGGTAACCGCTTTGCCGCCGTCTGCAACCGAAAACCGTACGCGAAACGTTCCGCCGCGACACGGTTCGGCTTCGGCAATTGCAAGCCCGGCCGGAGTAAATCGAATGGCGTGGCCCGTGGGCGGCGTGTGCTTGCCGCGCATTCCCAGGCCGATTCGCAGCCCTTTCTCTTGCCAATCGGGGAATAATTCCAACGGCAGGCGGACTTCACAACGGGTACGCGATTCGTTAAAACCGGCACGCAGCGAAACTTCTTTTTCCAGCTTGAGGCCGGTCTTGTAGCGGCGAAAAACGACGCCGTCGGTGGTCAAGGCCAAAACGCCTCGCTCGCCGCCTTGCCCGTCGGAGATTACGGCCAGATGTCCGCTCAGCAGTCGGTTGGTCTCAAAGGCCAACGCCAAGTCTTGTGCCTTGTCGCTCTTGGCATCTTCCGATTTGGTGTAACCAGCCCAAACGGACGTTTCCACAAGCGGCCCCGTGGCGTAATCGTAGGGCCAGGCCACTCGCACTACTCCTCGTGAGGCCGTCTGCCAACATTCGTCGTCGAGCTTGCCGTCGAGTTTCAGATCGCCCACCAACGGTGCCAGCGGCAGGTTGTCGTTGCCTACGTGACGAGGATATTCTTTCACGCGACCGTTATAGGGCACCAACCGCGGGCTCAAGTCGGCCCGACCATAGGTCTTCAGCCAAGCGTGTTCCTCGCCCAACAGCGCCTGCTCGGGAATTTCGTTACCTGCCAGAGACTGTTGGTCCGTAGCGGCGATGGGATCCCACTTCGATGTCGGAATCGGATCTTTTTGACCGAAAATCTCCAGCTCATCAATGCGGGGCCCGTCGTTGTTGGTCCCGTTGCTGTTGGTCGCATCGATCGAAAGTCGCACCCAGCGGGCCCGCACCGGCTTGAAGGCCAGCGGCGTACGACGTTTAACGGGCTCCGCGGCCGTGCGTCGCATGACCGTCTTCCAGTTAGAAGCATTGCTGTCGGGATTGCGTTCGCTGGCCGCAAGGATCTTGAAGTTGGTCGCGGCGCGATCGACGTACTTGCCGGAACTGTCGCTGCCAAACGCCACCTTGTGGACCCAATAAACGTCGCCCAAGTCGATCTCGACCCAGGCCTGCTTCTCGTTAGCCACCCAACTGTGCGAGTTGCCGCTACGGCCGTCGTTGAGATTGCCGATTTTGTGGATCTCGTAGCCGTCAAGCGACGACGAGGCTGTCGCTTTGGCCTTCGGGCCAAGCGCCAAGTTGGGCAGACCATGTTTGTCTTTTTGCAATACGACGTTCCCGCCGATTGTGGACGAGTTTGCTTGATCGACGCTAGCGGACGAGCTAAAACGCGGCGGCGCGGGCGGATTGGGGACAGGATTCGCTCCGCTGTTGGCCCGACGCGAGATCGACACCGCTTCGGCCTTGGTCTTGACCTTCTTAACGGATTTCCAATTCTTGCCATCGGAAGACAGCAGTACCTCGAACTCGACGGGTACACGGTCGGCATATTGTCGCTTGCGGTCCCGTGAAATAACCACCTTGGCAACCTTGGCCGACTTGGGCAATTCGATCTGCGCCCAGCACGGCGGCCCAGCGAGCGGGATCCAACTATAAAGGTTGCCGTAATTGCCGTCGTTCAGATGCTCGATGGCGTGCGATGGAGATCCGCTGTAACACGACGACGCAGAGGCCTTTGCACCCTTGGATGCCAACGCGAGGTTTTTCTTGCCTTCGGGCGTGAAAACCTCCATTTCATCCACGCAAGGCTGGCTGCCACTGCTTTTTTGGATCGCGAGACGCACAAACCGAGCCTCTTGAGCCGGAAACTCAATCGCGTAAGGCTGATCTGACCGAATCGTCGGCACGTCGGCGGCAAGAAGCGTCGATACGTTAGCCGCGACCAGAGCGAACAAGATACCAATTGTCTTCATGACAGAAATCCTCGTATCGAATTTAGTGTCGAGTGTTCGAGTTCTATATTGCGCAAGTTAGGGCGTTAAGTCAAAAGTAAAATCGTTTGCACCATCCGCAGTCACCTGGGCTGTCAGGTCGGTTGTCGTCGCGCGGCTGTAGCGGACCGGTAACACAGAGACGGATTCAGGATATGGAGATTTCGGATTACTTCTGGGTTTTTCCACAAATTTGGAAATCAAAACCGAGTGCTCCGCCACAATGGCACCGTCTCCCGGCTCATAGGTCATTAATTCGAATCGCCCCTGGGCGTCTGTCCTGCCCGAGGCGGGGCGAAGATCTTTCGGGATGAAATTGACCAGAGCATTCTGGACTGGTTGGCCGCGAAAGGTTACGCTGCCGGTGACTTCGACGGGCGTGGGGCGGCTTTTCCCGCAACCCGAAAGAAATAACACCGAGATCATCATCAAACCGACGAACAGAGTTGTTCCCAGGCGAGCCACATCCACACTGGACAAGTGGCTACCGACGGCGCGAGAAGAATTTGTATTGCAATGTTCGCAAGTCTCGTTTCTCATTATCAATCACTTTCTGTTTCGCGATCAGAATTCGGTAACCGGATAACCGTCGCGTCGATCCCCAAGCTTCTGGTAAAGAACATAGTCGATGTCTTCGTTCAGATTCTGGACGGATCCGTCGCAAAAGACGAACTGGCAGCTTCCGGGATGTGGCGATTTGAATCCCTGTTCGCAACCCCATTTTCCACCCCAATTGCCGTTGATATCAGTATTAACGCTATCAAAGCCAGGTTCGTCCGGGCAAGAGGGATAGTTGATCGGCGCGGATGTTGCGATCCACAGACTGTTTATGTGCATCCATCCGTCGCGCACGTGCCAGCTACACTTGGGACGGATCTCACCCAAGGCGATGGTCTTAGAGGTGCCGTCGGGAATCTCGCTTATCGAGGCCCCCCAAGCAATGTGGCTGAA
>CAZISU010000218.1:0-8020 GCA_964541935.1 uncultured Planctomycetaceae bacterium
AAACGATTTTACTGCCCGTGATTCTATTCCACCATTCGAACATTAGCCTCCCTCGCCTACTAGACCACGGGCTCTTGGCCATCGTGGTGACTCCGGCCATGCATCGGGTACATCACAGCCGTCTGCATCCGGAAACCAATTCCAACTACGGATCGGTTTTCCCGTATTGGGACATTCTTGCAAGAAGTTTCCGTCTACGCGACGATGCCCACACCGTCGATTTAGGTCTAGACGGCATGGACTCTTGCGACTGGCAAAGTGTAATGGGGATGCTGCAAACGCCGCTGAGGAGTTTGCGGATTTCTGACTAGATTGCATCGGTGTGCGCTATCACATTAACAACGTGACTGCTGTCACATTGACGTCATTCTTTGCTTTTTGAATTCCAGCCGTGACAGACGCAATAATTGCGTAAGCACCTACTGCTATGCACTTTACAGATGATTTACCGTTTCGTTTCGAGGACTCTGGCACGCTACCTGCATTTTCCTTCTGGCGAAAGGGCTGAAACGACCCAGAAACAAAAACATTCAGCCTGCCCGTTAACCCCCCCAGTTATTCGAAGGAGAATGTGATGAACAAGTCAAGCCTCATCCAGAGCGTCGCAATCGCTGCCGTCGTGGCCGTCATGGCCGGATCCACTGTCCAAGAAGCCAAAGCCTGGCCGTGGGTCAACCCGCAAATCGCCGATTCCGGCAAACAAGTCACTGGCGCCTACTACGATCCTTTCGCCGGACGAGTTGTGATTCGCACCGATCGACAACGTGTGCGAGAGAGCTTCCTCGACCCCAACCGCGGTTTCGTAGACCCCGGTTCGAAGCATTGGGTAGATCGCCAAGAAACCGACGCCCAAGGCCGAACTTGGCGAGTGAGAGGGTGGCAATGGACGTCCAACGGAGTCCCGCACGGAAACGTGAAACGTACGCGAATTTCAGGAACCGGAATCCCCGGCGTCGATCACCACGAAACCGACCGCGTGGCTTACAGCTATCGACCTGGCAATAACGCTCAGCCGGGCGCAAGTGTTGGTTCCGAGCCCGGCCCCGCCCCGCAACGACGGGAAGTACGTCGTCCGCAACAGTGGCAGCAACGACCGTTCCGCCCCCAGCCACAAATCAACCGCAACCGTATCAACCACCTCTTCGACTGACCCTAACCACAGAGCGATCCAATCGTGAATTCCCTTCCTCGCAACCGGCCTCGCGGCGAACAAATCGTCGCGAGGTTTTTTTATTGCGTCCGTTCTATTGGGCCACTTTCATTGCCGGTGCCGGCTGCATTTGACAATAGTCAATCGTGCGGGCGATCTCGCTTTTGAGGTTCTGGCGACGGACGATGCGGTCGATGAAGCCGTGTTCGAGCAGAAACTCGCTGGTTTGGAAACCTTTAGGCAGTTCGATGCGGAGTGTGGCCTTAATCGTACGCGGGCCGGCAAACCCGATCAGTGCCTTGGGCTCGGCGAAGACCACGTCGCCCAACGATGCGAAGCTGGCTGCCACGCCGCCCATGGTCGGGTTGGTTAGAACGGAAATATAAAGCCCGCCGGCCGCGTCGAAACGTGCCAGAGCGGCCGAAACTTTCGCCATTTGCATCAGTGAGAGGATTCCCTCATGCATTCGCGCGCCGCCACCCGAGCCGGAGATAATAATCAACGGCAACTGCTCGACGGTTGCGCGCTCGATCGAACGCGTCAGTTTTTCGCCCACTACCGAGCCCATGCTGCCCATGATGAACGACGAGTCGGTAACGGCGAAGGCCACGCGTCGGGCGCGGATCATGCCCGTTCCCACTACAGCCGCATCGCGCAGTCCGGTCCGCTTCTGCTCGTCCTTGAGTCGCTCGGCATATGGTTTCTTGTCGACAAAACCCAAGGGGTCGACCGGTTCGAGATTGGCGTCCCATTCTTCGAAGGTGCCTTCATCGAGAACTTGATTGATACGCTCCCGCGCCGAAACGTACCAGTGGTAATCGCATTCGGGGCAAACGCCCTGCTGTCGCTCGGCTTCTTTGCGGAAGATCGTTTGCTGACAACCGGGGCAACGCCGCCAAAGTCCTTCGGGCACACCGCGTTTGGGATGCGTTATCAAGTTCCGCCAACTGGCGGGATCGGGTTTTTTCGCCGACATAGTGGCTTCCTATCCGTTAGTTATTTTACTCACCCGCCCTGCGCGATAAGCGCGGGTGTTACATCCAACACGTCCCATTGTCCGTGAACCTTGGGCGATTCCCAGAGGTTTCCCAACTCTGAATTATCGGCGAAACGTCGCACTAAACTTGCCATCGGTTCTGGCGCCACCAGAGCAACCGTGCCTTGCTTGTGTTTTTTGATAATCTTCGCCAGAGCCGTGCGCATGCGTTTTTCGGCTTGGTCGAGCATTTCGCCTTCGGGCGGGCAGACGCTTTCGGGCTGCTCCTGCCATTGCCGATAAACCTTGGGATGCTTGCGGCGGACCTCGTCGACTTTCATGCCCTGCCAGAGTCCGTGGTTGACGTTTTGCAGGCCGTCGAGTTTTTTATGCTTGATGCCGAGCGCCTGGGAAAGCGTTTCGGCCGTTTGATAGGCCGGCTCGCAGGAAGGCGAATAAACGGCCTCGATCGATCGGTCGGAAAGATCGTCGATCACGCGGGCAACCTCGGCGTCGCCGTGTGCGTTTAGTGGAATATCCAGGGTGCCTTGGATCCGTTGCTCATCGTCATAATCGGTAGCGCCAGGGCGAATCAGGATTATTTGGACCATATCTTCTGTGTTTGCCGTTTCCTTGAGGAATCTGTCGGTGTTACTTCTTTGCAACCGCCAGTGATGTGAGTTCTTCCAAACGTTGCGAATAATCTTGTGCCCCGAAAAGGGCCGTGCCTGCCACCAGTATTTTTGCGCCGGCCGCCGTACAACGGCCGATAGTTTCCTGATTTATGCCCCCGTCGACAGCCAATAGCAGCCGCTGGCCGGCCAGTTTATCCAGTCGCCGCAGCTTATCTAATGCCACTTCGTCGAACGTCTGGCCCCCGAAGCCCGGCATCACGCTCATTACCAAAACCAGATCGCATAGATCCAGATAGGGCTCCACGCTGGAAACGTCGGTGGGTGGATTGAGCGAAAGCCCGGCGGCCGCGCCCATGCCGCGTATTTCTTCCAGCAGGGCCCCCGGTTCGGGGACGACCTCGATATGAAACGTGAGCATATCGGCGCCGGCGTCACGAAAACGGCGGACATATCGCTGCGGCGTCTCGATCATCAGGTGCACGTCTAGCGGCAATTGCGTCGAGCGTCGGATGGCCTCGACCACCGGCAGCCCGAAGCTCAGGTTGGGCACGAACTGCCCGTCCATAATGTCCAGGTGCAACATTTGAGCGCCGGCGTCCTCGACGCGGCGGATCTCGTCGCCAAGACGCGCGAAATCGCAAGCCAACAGCGACGGTCCGACAAGCGGAGCGGCTAGGCGTAGGCCATCTAGTAATGATGATATAGAAACAGTCATGCGGCAATTAGCCAGGTGACTAGGAAAGAAAGCGGGGAGACATTTTTGTGTGCGAAAATGTTTCGAGTGAGTCAAATTTCTTCCGACAGATTATGCCGGTTTGAAGTGAAAACTCGCTAGATTGCTACGATAGATGTTCAGTCGGTGTTATTCCGCCTGCTCAATCAGTTAAGCTTATGAACCCGCCGAAAGATCCAATTTTACCAATCCGGCAGGCCGGCGTCTGCGCTATTTCGAGCGATAAGCCGTAAGTTGCACTGTGACAATAGGTTAAGTTTATGGATTTTTACATTAACCCCCACTTACGAGGTGGAGTGAACGGGAGAAATTGACCTCAGAAAGCTCCTCGCTCGCGATTCTGGTTAGAATTTTACAGTCGAGGCTGAAAACACAAAGTTCAGAACCAATCCGTCTTTCAGGCCGCTCGACGTTGGCGACTGGCGATTTCACGGTAAACTTCTACGATCTGGTCGCAATTCTGCTGCAAGGTGTGCTTCAGTGACGTGCGTCTGGCCGCATCGCCCATCTGTTGGCAAAGCGCCCGATTCATTAGTGGCCGCAGATAGTGAGCCAGTTCTTCGTCGTCGGCCGGATCGTCCATCAGGTATCCGTCCTCGCCTTGCGTGAGCATTTCGCCGGCCCCGTTGAATCGTGTGGTCACGCTTGCCAAGCCACTGGCGGCCGCTTCCAAAACGCCCAAGCTGCACGGGTCGTAGAACGTCGGCAGAACGTACACGTCGGCCGCCGCATAGTAGGGCACGGGATCTGTGATGGTGCCAATAAAATCGACCGCGCCCGCAGCGCCGCAACGTCTCACCAGCCGCTCGTGACGGGCCGAACGACGACCGCCCACCACTACCAAACGGACCGCTTCACCCAGCGCAACCAAACGGCCCGTGGCGCGAATCGCCGTGGCCAGGCCCTTGCGCTGAAAATCGTGGCCCACAAACAGCAGCAAAGCCTCGTCTTCGCCGATGCCTAAGCGGCTGCGGAATTCGTCTCGATATCTGGGGCGATGTTCGGGCGAGAAACGTTCGATGTCGACTCCGTTATAAATCAGGCGGATCTGTTCGGGTCGCACGTCGTGATAGTGCAGATAATCGTTGGCCACCATCCGCGAAAGCGCCAGGATCAAGCGGTTGGGGTCGGCAAACTGACGAGCCAGAAGCTCGCGGAATTGTTTGTAACGCGGCAGAACGCGCATCAGCCGCCGCTTGGCCGGGCGGGTCCAAGGCGGCATAGCGTTGAGCTTCTGCTGCCACTGCGCGAAACGCGAACCGTCGTGCGATTCGAAAAGATCGCAATACCACCCGCTGCCCATGTCGTGGATCACATCCAGGGCCAGTTTGCGCAGCACCTGTTCGGCGGCCACGGCGAACCCCAGCCGCGAGCCGATGCGGCCGACCCGATGCCTAACCAGCGGCATCTTGTCGGTCGATTCGGCGAAACATCCGGCCACGATGTGGACCTCGTGTCCGGCGGCCAAGAGCTGTTCGGTAAACTGATACGTCCACTGTTCGGCTCCGCCTCGATGCGGATTGAAGTGTTCGATAACCAGACCAATTCTCATCGGATTGTTCCTGATGTGGAAGGTGCTGTCGCTTTGCCTTGTGTTTTAGGCGATTCATCGCAAACTCGTCGGCAAATGAACGAGTCCGTTGCCCCTCGAACCGCGTCGTTGGCCGCGACGCGACGCTCTTGCAATATTTCTTCATAAACTGCCACCATTTCATCGACGTTTCGGTCGAACGAATGACGTTCGGCCAGGCGGCGTGCCGCCAAGCCCATTTCCTCGCGCCGTTGGTCGTCCAAGAGCGGGGCCATCCGCTGCAGGAACGCTTGGCTGTCGCCCGGATTTTCCAGCAGGAACCCCTCGCGGCCGTCATCGAGCAGCTCGCCCACGCCATTTTCACGGCTGGTCAAAACCGGCAGGCCGGCCGCCAGGGCCTCGAGCACGACCAGGCTGCAAGGGTCGTAATAGGTCGGGTGAACGTAGACGTCGGCCGCCGCGTAATATGGGGCGGTGTCGTCGACCGAGCCGACAAAGGTCGCCGATGCGTCGACGCCCAACCGCCGCGCCGCGCGGCGGTAGCGTCCGGGACGTTTGCCGCCGACCACGACCAGATGTGCCGGCCGCGAATGTCGCCAGGCGGCCATTGCCTGCAACAGCATGGGCACGCCTTTGAGGCGAAAATTGTGGGCCACGATCAACAGCAACAGTGTGTCGTCGGAAATGCCCAGCCGCGAGCGCAGCGAATCTCGCAGTTCGGCCCGCTTTTCGGGCGAAAATCGTTGCGTGTCGACCCCGTTATAAACAAGTCTAATCCGCTCCGGGGGCACCCCGTGCTGTTCGACCAGATCGGCTGCCACACGCCGCGAGAGGGCGACGACCGTGCGGCCGTCGTCGGCGTATTGACGTTTCAACAACGCCTCGAACTGGCGGTAGCGGGGCGATAGGCTGTTGACCGCACGCTTGATCGGTTGCAGCCAACGCGGGGCTAAAAGGATGTTTTGCCGCGCGGCCACGCGACGCGAACCGCCGTGGGGCTGGAAAATGTCGCAATGCCAACCGCAGCCCGTGTCGTGGACGATGTCCAATTCAAGAGCGCGGAGCGTCTCTTCCGCCGCGCGGGCGAAACCTACCCGGCAGCGAACCTCGTCGAGCCGATGGCGAACGATGGGGATCGTGTCCGCTGACGCCCCGAAACCTCGCGCGACAACGTGGACTTCGTGTCCGCGCGCGATCAGAGCGGCCGCGAATTGTGCCGTCCACTGCTCGACGCCGCCGCGACGGGGATCGAATTCTTCTATGACGAGGCCAACTCTCATGGAATAATCCCCTGCTTGAGTTCCATGAGTTGCTGCTTGGCCAAGACCGCGCGAATCAATCGCTTGTCGCGCGGGCGCAGCTTTTGTACGCCTAAATACGCACGCACGAACGCCATTTTGTGTGTGCATTTTACCCGCTCGCGTGGGGCCGAATAGGCAAGCTGGGCCAGATCCTTGACGATCCACCTGCGGCGAAAACGTCGCCGTTGCTGTACGCGTTGCAGATCGATGAGCCGAACTAGAAAGCGGCCCGCTTCGGGCTCTTTAATGAAAAAGTGGCAGCAATACAGATCGCGATGATTATAGCCGGCCTCGTGGAAGCGACGCGCAACGCGGGCCACCTCGGCGATGAGGGCCTTCATGTCTAGTGTAACCTGCGACTCGCGTGGCATACTGCGATGCAATTCGCGCAGTGGGAAGCGTTTGGCGATGAAGTGGTCGAGCTGCACGTACCCGCGCAGGTCTTCGGTCAAGAGGAACGACTCCAAAAGACCGTCGCGCGCAAGCCGTTCGCCGAAGGCGATCAGCGTCATGGCGTCGATGCCGTCGCGGGCCAAGTGACGCACGTTGCGGGCTTCGGTCCGCGCGGCCGTCTCGCCGGGCCCCAGGCCAAGCCTCGCCCGCAGGCGGCTGGCCCACGTGCAGATGTGGTGTTTCTTGAGATAAACCGTCTGCCCGTCCATCCGCAGACGCCAGTTTTCGCGGTCCTTCAACGCGCGCATGCAATCGCCATCGAGCGTTTCCATGAAATGCTGAAAACGGTTCCTGCCGTCGGCATCCAGTCGCGCGCAGAAGCGTTCATCGATCCACATGCACCCGTCGCCCACCGAAACCATACCAGTCCCGGCCGGGTCCGGCGCATGCGCAACTACCGAATCGAGATCAGCCGATTCCGTCATGCTACGCTTGCGGGTTGTATCTTCTAGACAGCTCAATTTATCAATATTTGGATATAGAACGGTAAATAGCTCTCAGCCTCAGTTTCTACTCATTGATCATTGAGCATTGAACATTGGACATTGGACATTGGACATTCTTAATTCTTTCCTCATTCGAGCTTCCTAATTCGACATTTCTACCCTCTGCCCTCTCCCTTCTTCCTCCTCCTTACGCCGCCGCCACGCCATCCTCTTCCAAAAGACCAACCACGGCCTCGTAAACCCGATCCACCGATAGATCGCGCATACACCGATGGTGGCCCTTGGGGCAAACTCGCTTGTGGCAGCCGATGCAGTCGATGTCCAAATGCAAATTGGCCGCGCGTTGCGTGGGGTTTTCGCTCCAAACCGGCAACATGGGGCCGAAGACCGTGACCAGTGGTTTGCCCAAGGCCGCCGCCACGTGGCGTGGGCCGCTATCGGTCGAGACCATCAAGCGGCTGCGGGCCATGCAGGCCTTGGCCGTGCCGATCCCCAGCGGCTGGTCGGCCATTGAGAAAACGCGCGGCGAACCGCTCTGCCCGACGACGTCGCGGGCGATCTGTCGTTCGTTGGGACCGCACATCACTAGCACGTCGTGATCGAGACGCTCGACCAGCCGTGCGGCCAGTGCGGCGAAATGCTCGACCGGCCAGAGCTTGGCCCCGCCGTAAGCGCCACTGGAGTTAAGCGTTATCACCCCGCCGTCGGTCCGCAGCCCCAGGCTCTTCCACACGAGATCGGCCGATTGCTCGTCGGCCTCGGTGGTGGCCAGTTCCAACCGGGGCGACTCCGGCG
>CAZISU010000219.1:0-7977 GCA_964541935.1 uncultured Planctomycetaceae bacterium
GAAACTGGTGGGGAACCGTCTTTCGGCCAACAGCGAGGGGCCGTTGAAAGTGGGCATGCACGACGAAGCCTGGACGCAGGAAAGCGGCCTGGAATCGGCGTCGGTGCAAGTTTCGGCGTTGAATCTATCCACGCCTAAGATCAACCATAAGGTGGTTCTGGCGGTTCACTGCGAACAGCGTTCCGAGCAGAAATCCACGGTGGTGACAAAGGCATGGATCCGCACCGACTTGACCGGCGAAACGCGTCAGGATTGGGCCGCTTTTGAAGTTCTCAGCAGCGAAAGCGAGCTGGATATATTCTTGCCCGCGGGCGTGGGACATGCCCAGACCGAGATTATCCTCGACGGCGAAGTGGTCCGGCCGAAAGAGGCCTCCGAGAATCATTTACGCCTTTCGCTGCCGGCCGATAAACGCGACCGCTATCTGTTGCAGCTTCAATATCACTGCCCCGGCGGGCGGCCGACAAAGGGCCGCATGGACCTGGACTTGCCGCGCATCGGCGAGGATGTCTGGAATCGGCGCCTTTATTGGGAACTGATTTTGCCGCAAGACGAACATGTGATTTTCAACCCAAAGGGTTTTGTGTGCGAATATACCTGGGGTTGGAACGGATTTTTCTGGGGCCAACAGCCGGTTTGCAAACAAGACTACCCGAGCGACTGGATGGGCGTCGCGTGGGGAGGTGCAGGCGGTGTGGATGCCGAGTTACCCGGCGAGGGCGAACGCCATGGGACTAACCGTTATGTCTTCAGCACGCTTGGCAAGCCGCTGGAGTGCAACCTGCTTACCATCGGGCGTAGCTGGATTGTGCTTCTAGCGTCGCTGGGCGCGTTGGTGGCGGGTTTGGTTTTGATTTATGTTCCGCTCAGCCGTCACCCGCTTTCGCTGCTGGTGGCGGGTGTTGGGCTAGTGGCCATCGGGCTGATCTTCCCGGCATCGACGCTGCTGGCACTGCAAGCGTCTGCTCTGGGGCTGGCACTTGTGCTGCTGGCCGGACTTTTAGAGCGCAGCTTGGCGCGAAGACGCCGCGGCACCACAATCGTCGGGGCCGGCTTGGGGACCGGCAGCTCGATCTTGGACAAGGATTCAACACAAACACAACATATCGTGCCATCGGCGGCGGTCGATTCGACCGAGAGCGGGGAGCAAAATATCGTTGGCGGCTCGGGTTCAACCGCATCGCGTCCGCATCAGTCGCCGCCGCCGTCCCAGCCGGGCAGCGATTCGACCTCGGGTTCACCATCATGATCGTACACCGTTTAGTACGTAGAGCCCTGTTTCGCGTGGCGGCAGCGGCGGTGATGTCATGCTTAATGGCTGTGGCGGCCGAAGCAAGCGACACGCTAGCACGCCAAGCGAACGTTAAAGCAGATGCCGCGGCAAGCAAATCACCACAAACGCCCCGTCCTCTGCGATTCATTCGGGTTTACGCCCCAGTCGAACATCCGCAGCAGTGGCCGCGAGGGCAGGGACGTTACCTGCCGATCGACAGCGATGATTTCGAACGCTTGCTCGAAGATGCGAGAACGTCGCAAACAGGCAGTATAGCCCCAAAGGCAAACGTGGCCGCTGCCGAGTATCGGGCCAGCCTCGATAAAGACGGGAACTTGCGAGCTACGGCGCGTTTGCGCGTGGTCAGCCGGCACGGTGAGGCGGTGCTGTTGCCGCTGGAACCGTGCCGCTTTGCCGTTCGAAATCCGAGGTGGTCGGCACGTGAGTCGGATGCCAAGAATGTGGCCGATGCGGGCGATGCGGCCGATAAAGATGTTCCCCATGGTACGAAAGCGGCCGTTTTGGGCACGCACGGATCGGGGCGAACCGAGCTGGTTGTGGAACGTTCCGGCGAACTGACGTTCGACTGGACAATGCGTGCTAAGGCCGGGGATTGGCAGTTCGACATCGATTTGCCCAAATGCCCCACGAACGTATTTTTGCTGGATTTGCCCGAAAACCTTACACCCCAAGTCGACCAGGGGATGATAGCTCTCGGCAAGCAATCGTCGCAAGAAAAGTCTGCGGCGCGACTCGTGCGATGGCGAATTGACCTGGGAGGCCGCAACCGCTTGAAACTCCGCCTTGTGCGCAACGATGCAACGGACGGAGCTGTGTCGGCGGTTCGTATCAAACAATCGCTGGTATATGATTTTGCGCAACGCGGCCTGAAGGTATCTTCAGAATTTAGCTTGGATGTTTCCTCACCCGCAATTACTCGCGTCGACCTGATTGTCGACAGCCCCTTGCGAGTGATCCGTGCTGAATGCGGCGATCATGCCGTGAACTGGTCGGTGTTATCGAATCCCGACGGCAAAACGGGCCGCGTTTCGCTGGAGTTACCCGAGCCCATCCACGGCACGGGCCGCAGCCTTCAGGTGTGGGCCTATGGGCCGCTCGTTAGCGACCGGGCATGGCGTTTGCCTCGAATACAAATCCAGAATGTCACAAGCAAAGGCGCCTCGCCCCGGGCGCGAAATATTCTTTGGGAACAGGGCAAGGCCACGCTCTTGGTAGCCGATCCGCTGGAACTGAAAGACATAAAGTCGCAGGACTTTAGGCTTTCTAAATCCGGCCGTTTGCCTCCACCCGACTCCGGTGAATCGCTAGAACTGCAACTTTTTTCCGCCGATGTTCGCCCCGAGATCGTTTTATCGCGAGCCCAATCCCTGCCTGTGATCGACCTTGGCATTGCCACTCGTCTGGACGCGGGTGATATGACAGCCTGGGTGACTGCAAAACTTCTCAGCAACCGGCAAGAGCAATTCCAAGTCGCGGCCGAACCGGCCCCGCAGTGGATTGTGGATTCGGTAGAATCGCAACCGGCCGATGTGGTGGCCGATTGGCAAGTGGAGAACGGCGGCGACGGATCGCGGCGGCTTGCGGTTCGGCTTGCCAAACCGTTATCGCCCAGACGAGGATCATTGCGATTGACCGTCGGTTTGCGAAACCCGCGTTCACCCCTGGGGCGTAAGTTATCGATCAAAGATCTTGTGCCGCTCGATTTTACAAACTGCGAAAAAGGCAAATCATTACTGGCAATCCAAGCGGTCGAACCGCACCAGTTGAAGACCTGGGGCGATGCAAGTTTGTTGCTCGTCGAGGCAAACACGCTGGGCACGGATGAGCTGAATCTGTTCGCGCAAGCGCCACAAGGACTTGTGGCACAAACGCGGCTGGTGGCCGAGTCGCTACGCGTTTCGCTACAGCGGCAGCGGCCGACATACGATGCGGAGATTAGAGTCGATGCCCGAACCGAGGGCGACTTTCTGCTGGAGTCCTATAAAATACGTTGCGTTCCGCGGTCCTCGCGAGTCGAGCGCGTGCTGATCCATTTTTCGCGTGTCCGCGATTCGGGATTGCGATGGTGGCTGGGAGCGGAAGATAACCAACAGATCGTGGCCCGACGTCTGCCGGCGGCCGAAGAGGCGGCGGCCGGCTTGGACGGCAACGGCGAGGCTTGGGAAATCTCGCTGCGGCAACCACGTAGCGTTCCCTTCGAAATCAGCGCCAGCCGGACCACCAGACTCGACAAGAATACGGCCGTATGTCTGACGGCATTGCCAGAAGCCTCGCAGCAAAAAGCTATTTTGCTTACCCATTCGGCCAAGGTTACAACTCGCCGTTTCGAGAACCATCGCCTGGAACCAATCTCGTCGGAACCGATCGAAACCGACCAATATTCATCGAACAGGGCAACCTACCGTTATAATCCACTGCGAACAGTTTCGTCTCCCGAGCAAGCAGAGTTGACGGTGCTGGCCGCTACCGCCGAAGGGGCCGCAAATAAAACGGGTAATGACGAAAACCAATCGGCGGTTCCTGCGGCCTGGGCCTGGTCCTGCCAACTCCAATCGTGCTACAACACGGACGGTGTGGCACAACATTCCGCCAGGTATCTTATAGAAAACGCGGGACGAGGCCAACTGCGGCTGACGCTACCGAAAACCATCGAGCCCGGCCATGTGCAGGGCATTTTGGTAAACGACGAGCCGGTTACCTGGCAAACCACGGACACGGAAGAAAAGAGCTATCTGCGAGTTGACCTGCCGGCGGGACGCCGTTTTCCGGTCATGACGGTGCATTATTCCACGACGGAACCGTCGCTGGGCATCAGGCGGTGGCTGCGGCCGGTGATGCCGACCCTCGACATTCCCACGCTTTCGCAATATTGGACGGCCTGGCTTCCGCCGGGTTACGCAGCGCTGGTAGGGGAGCATGAAACGGTCGACGGCTATGCCCCGCCCCTGGCCCTGCCCAGCCTGACTCAACGGCTTCTGGGACCGTTGGGGCGACCGCTTTACGGCAAAACATTCGACCCGTTTTTGGCGAAAGATTGGGAGAATGTCGCTGCGGAATTGTTCGATAACTCGCAACACGATCAAGCTCTCGGGCTTTTGCTGGAACGAATAGGTTATCTCGCTCAGCAAGCGGGTGTCGTGGACATTAGTGTCGCAGAGAAGAAGGATGCAAATCCCGGAAAATCAACCGCAAGAAACAGCCATGCTTGGGGCACTATTCTAGCCAACGATTCGCTCGTGTTCGCGGGGCGACCGCTCCTTGTCGAAACAGACGCATTTGCACAAGCGGGGCTTTGGCCGGAAACTGCCGCCAGTGCAAGTTCCAAGAAGCGGTTGCCGACGGCGCCGTTGCCTCCCGAACTGAAATCAGCCACGGTGGCGACACAGTCAGGTCTGTCAGCAAAGGCAACATCCGCTCAGGCAAACAGCGTATCGAGCGAAAAAGCCATGGGGCGGGCGATGCGTTTACTGCGACGTTCGGGCATGGCCGTTTTAGTACACGATGAGGCGATCTTATTGACGACTGCCGCGCGTGCGGCCGTTTATGCTAGCCACCTTAAACCATTGGGCGGCGACGTTGTATGGCGTATATGCCCCGGGCCATTGAGCGATTGGATTTCCACGGCGGCGGGCGGCAACGAACGAGACGGAAATATTAACACCTTGGTTGCGGCCTCTGTTTGGGCCAGGTCGCCTGCCGGTCCCAATTCGCCATGGTCGACGGCCTTGCCCGAGGCTTTTCAGACGGCCAATACGCCTGGCTGGACAGCCGTGCGATTGGATGTTTCCGGCCACGAAGTCGGAGGCCTGACGGTCGTTCACTTGCAAACGTTGCAGATCTTTCGCTGGACGGCTTTCATTTTGGCCGTTGCCCTGGGTTGCTGGAAGGGCATGCATCACCCTATGCGGATGTCGCTTGGGCTGGCCGTTTTTGCAATACTGGCATTGCTTAGCCCCATCATCGTATCGAGCGTGGCTTCGGGCTCCGCTTTGGGATTGATTTTCTGCCTGCTGCTGCGATTGATAAGACGAAAACCCGCAACTCCCGCTCAAGATTCCGACTCGCAATCCGCCATCACCAAGGCAGGATCGTCTGCTTCGCGTTCAACGGCCGCCTATATTGGTCCAGGCATCGTGTTGGTTTTTGCGATGTTATGGAGCAATATGTCGAATGCGGAAACTGCAAAGCTCGATGCTTCCCAGGCGACCGCTCACTCTAACACCTATCGCGTTTTGGTGCCCACTGACGAGAATCGAGAAGCCACCGGCAAGCGGATTTTCGTGCCGGAAGAGTTTTACCGCCGACTGCATCGTCAGGCCGCTACGGTTACGGGCCGTCCGCAAGGCTGGCTGCTGACCTCGGCCACATATAGCGGCACTCTCGCCAGGCAAGGTCAACCCGAGCGACTTTCGGTCGATTCTCTGCAAGCAGTCTTCGAGTTGCGGCTCTTCGATCAAGCGGCCGAGGTGCAAATCCCACTATCGAAACAAGACGTCTCGATTGTCGTCGCGGCCTGTGGGCTCGACGGACGCGGGGTGCAACCCAAGTGGAGCGAGGATGGTCGGTCGCTGATCGTGCGAGTTGAGCAAGCAGGCCGACACCGTCTGGAGCTTTCGCTCAAGCCGACTGAAAAACGGCCCGAAAAGTCTCAAGCCACAAATACCAACGGCGGCAACAGCAAAGATGCTCTCGCTAAAAACGTCACAATCGCCAAGCGAGGCGCCGGTGGCGAGTTGAACATATCTATCCCGCCGCTGAACAGCTCGATCTTGCAGCTTATACTACCGGTGGGCGAGTGGGCGGTTGAAGTTCCTTCGGCTCGCGGTCCGGTCAAAATTGAGAACGGTCGCCTCACGGCCGAGTTGGGCCCCACCGATCGCCTTGGCATTCGCTGGAACGACAACACAACTCGTACGCTAGTAAAACCGGCGATTAAGGCCGACGAGTTGCTGTGGCTGAAGATTTTGCCGGGCTCGGTGGTCGTCGACGCAAAATTTGCAATTAAAGTCGATGCGGGGCAAGTTAATACACTCATGCTCGAGGCAGACCCCAGGCTGCGTCTGCTCGAACACGGACAGACTGTGACCGATATCGTTGAGGTGCCGGGTAAGCCTCATTCGCGTTTAATTCAATTAGCTAAACCTTGCACGGATGCGGTGAGCGTATCTGCTCGCTTCCTGCTCCGCGATGCGTCTGGTGTGGGCAATGTGCGTCCGCCACTCCTGCGGCTGGCAAATGTTACTTCGGCAACGCGGCGACTGGCCGTATCAATCGACGATGCCCTCGACAGCCGTCATCAGAACGACGGATCGCCGACAGCAGTGGAGATTTCCGATTTTATGGCCTCTTGGGGGGCTGAGCAGGTCAAACCCGATTCGGCATATTCGCTGGCCGACATCGACCCAACCTGGAGTATTTCCACACACCCACGCCGTCCGCCAATCGACGTTGTGCAAACAATTGGCGTGACTTTCAGCCAAAAAAGAACCGAGGTTCGCCTGGATGCGAAATTGACCGATACGCCAGGATATGGGTTCAAGTACCGTTTGACGTCGCCGGCCGAAATGGTGATCGACAATATATCGCTGATCGAGGAAGGCGTGCAGAGAGTTTCCCGTTGGTCGCGGGCGGACGACGGCATGTTGAGCATTTTCCTTACCGGACCGGCCAGCGTGCAAAGAAACCTTTCGGTGCGGGGACACCTCAAAACGCCGCCGCAAGGAAAGATCAACGTTCCCACGTTCCGTCTGGAAGACGGGCTCCTGGGCTCGACCAAAATCGCCTTGCGGCGCGACCGATCCATTTTGGTTTCCGTCTTGAAATCCTCCGGGCTGATCGAATCGGATTGGCCGTCGGTAGTAAAGATTACCGACAGCGACGCCGGCCAAGACAATAGTCAAAGCGAAATCAGCCTGGGCCCCACTCGTCTGGTCAAGAGCTTTATCGCCGACGGCATACAGCCCTTGGAGTTGCAAGTCGAACTAGCGGCTAACCATCCGAAAACCAAAATGGTTCAGGCCACGATCCTGTCCCCGGGCGGCGATGGCGACGCTAACCCTTGGACGGCGACCATCGATATGCAAATCGCCGTGTCGGACGGGCTCTTGGACGAGGTGCTTATGGATGTTCCCGAACAGTTTGGCGGTCCCTATGCATTGCGCCAACCCGGAACGATCAAGGTTATTACCACGCCTGAGCGGCGACGTCGCTTAGTCGTTCGACCGCACGCACCCATCGTAGGCGAGGGGCGTCTAACAATCGTCAGCCCCTTGTCGTCCGAACCGGTGGTCGCGCCGCGGATAACTCCCAACGGCTGCGAAAAGCTGACACAGCTCCTGGTGCTCCCCCAAAGAAACGGCCGCGAGCCAATATCTTGGGAAACCCGCGGCTTGAAGCAAACGTCTCTGCCGGACAACTATGAAGTCGTCGACAGCCGTTTTCGCGCGGTTCTGGCCTCTTCGCGCAACGGACAAGGCAATGCCCGCGTGCAATTGGCCGATGTGAATATCGTTTGGCGAGCCGACGAGACTTGCACCGGCACGGCAACCTTCGACCTCTTGCCCGACGGCCGCTTGTGGTGTCCGCTGTGGTTGCCCGATCAGTATCAACTCATAGAAACTCGGCTGGACCATACGGTTTGCGTCCCCGTTTCGCAAGACGAATCGGATCCCGGGGGACGCTCG
>CAZISU010000220.1:0-7966 GCA_964541935.1 uncultured Planctomycetaceae bacterium
TGATAGATAGACAAGGCCGGGTCGTGGGAAAATTCGACCTACGTTCAGACCGCGATAATGCCATGCTTGAAAAAATGCTCAAGGAGAAGGTCGACGATCAACCCGCACATCCGGCTGGTGGCGAAACGGAAAAGCCGGCGAAAAGCGAAGCTAAAGCAGCGGCATCAACCTAGCCGACGGAAAATCTGACAGCCCAATCCCCGAGCAGGGCAGGGGGGGGTATTGCCAAACCTGGAAGTAGCATCACGTAACTCCACAGCGGGGGCAAGTGAACCGTTGAGCAAATGCCCGTGTCTAGCGTATAATACTAGATTCAATGTACGGCCCTACCGAGTGAGCAATACGCCTCGGGCCACCTATACACATCAAAAAACTCCAAGGAGAGTATACTGTGTTTCGTTCGATTGCTGTCGTGGGCGCAACCGGCGCTGTTGGGACCATTATTCGTCAACTTCTCGAAGATCGTAAGTTTCAGGCTGAGGAATTCCATTTCCTGGCCTCGAGCCGCTCAGCCGGGTCAGAGCTGACTTTCAACGGAAAGACATATACTGTCGAGCTGTTGGAACCGGCCGCCTTTGATAACATCGATCTGGCCATCGCCAGCACGCCCGACGATGTGGCCCGCGATTTTATACCCGAGGCCGTCAAGCGTGGCTGTACGATAATCGACGAGAGCGGTTATTGGCGCATGGACCCCAAGGTGCCGTTGATTATTCCCGAGGTCAACGCCGCGGCCATCGATGGGCACCAGGGCATCATCTCCAGCCCCAACTGCTCGACCACGCAAATGGTTCTGGCCATGAAACCGCTGCACGACGCCGGCAAGATCCGCCGCGTTGTGGTCAGCACGTATCAGGCCACCAGCGGCGCCGGCGTGGCCGGCAACCGCGACCTGGAAGGCGGCACCCGCGCCAATCTGGCCGGCGAAGATTACAAGTACGAAACCTTCGCCTACCCCATCGCCTTCAACTGCATCCCGCAGATCGGCTCGGCCAAGTACAAAGGCTACACATCGGAAGAGATGAAGATGGTCTACGAGACGCAAAAGATCTTCGGCGACGAGTCGATTCAGGTTTGCCCAACTTGCGTGCGTGTGCCGGTTGCGAACTGCCACAGCGAGAGCATTTTAGTCGAGACCGAAAAGAAGATCACGGTCGAGGAAGCCAGAGAGCTGTTCGCCGCCACGCCGGGCTTGGTGGTTATGGACGATCTGGAAAATCAGGTCTATCCCATGCCCATCAATTGCACCGAAAACGACGACACCTTCGTCGGCCGCATCCGCGAGGACATCTCCTGCGAGAACGGGCTGGCCTTCTGGTGCGTGAGCGACAACCTCCGCAAAGGCGCGGCGACCAATGCGGTGCAGATTGCGGAGTATATGACCAACGGTAAGGGGTAGAGGATAGAATACTGGGTGCCATGCCCACGCTTGACGTGGGCATGTTCATCGTTATCATCGGCCACCTCCAACATGGCCACGCAAGCGTGGCCATGGCACCCAGGAACCTTGAAACCCAAGGGGCGTGGCTGAAGAACTTTTCCTCCGGCATATCAGATGCACAGCATCAAACTCACTCTGGCCTATGACGGGACCGCCTATGCCGGCTGGCAGGTTCAGCCCGATAGGACGACCGTGCAGGGCGTTCTAGAAACGGCCATTGAGCGAATCACGGGCGAGGCTTCCCGCACCCTGGCCAGTGGGCGGACCGATGCGGGAGTGCATGCGCTGGGGCAGGTGGTGGGCTTTCGGACCGAGAGTCAGCTTTCACCCGAAATTCTGGTGCGGGCCCTCAATGCCGAACTGCCGCGCGACGTGGCCGTTTTGGATGCCGCGCGTGTCGCCGACGATTTCCACCCCATCCGCGACTCGCTCAGCAAACGCTACCGCTACGTCATCCACGACGGGCCGGTGCGCGACGTCTTCAACCGTCACTACGCCTGGCAAGTCAAACAGCCACTCGACGCCCAGGCCATGCGCCGCGCCGCCGCTGGACTGTTGGGCCGCCACGATTTCAGCAGCTTCGAATCGGCCGGGGCCCCGCGGCAAGACAGCATCCGCACGATAACTGACTTCCAAGTCGCTCGAAACGGGGCAGGGCAGGGGGGGCGAAATCACACCATCAGCATCGAAGTCGAAGCCGACGGCTTCCTCTACAACATGGTCCGAGCCATCGTGGGCACGCTGGTTGAGGTCGGCCGCGGCGTGCAAAACGAATCTTGGCCGAGCGAGGCCATGACGGCCGAAGACCGCGGCAAGGCCGGGCCCACCGCACCGCCGCAGGGGCTGTTTCTGGTATCTGTCGATTACGGGCAAACGGAGTAGGGGAGGGCGCAAACGGAGTCAGGCAGGGCGGCTGTTCCGCTCTCGCATTACTCTGCCCTATCATTTATTCGGCCGCTTTGAGCTTAGGCCGAATCAGCCAATCTCCGCCGCTGAAGCTCCCAGCCGGCTTGCCGGGCAGGCCGACCAGGCCCGTGCCTTGGGCGTCGTGGCTTACATATACGCCTTTAGTGCGTTCGGCGTTGAAGTTCAAGCAGATTACAAAATCTTTGGGCACCTTGGTGGCAGGAACGGCAAACGACACCCAGCGAGGTTTGGAACTGCGTTTGAACTCGGAGTAGGGGAAGGTGAAATCTCGGATGGGTTTGAAATTCGGATCGCAGAGCGTTATGTGGAAATCTTCTTTAGGCGGCGTGGGCATGCCGTAGCGGGCGCCGTGGATGCGAACCGAGGTGAGCCACCAATCGCCGGCTGGCGATTCAAACTTTGAGGCATGGCCGCGCGTCATGCTTCTCTTGCCGGCCGGCTCGCCGTCGTCGAGAGCCAGTTCACGACCTTTGCCCAACTTGGGCACTTTTGCCTGTTCAATGCTGGGTGTCGGTTGCGATTTCTTTTCGGCCGCGGACGGCGGGACCGCACCACTGGGCTTGAGCGTGGGACGAATCAGCCAGTCGCCGCCTGTGAAGATGCCGTTGGGCTGATCGGGCAACGCCACCAGGCTGTCGCCCTCGGCGTCGTGGCTGACATAAACGCCCTTGGTCCGTTCGGCGTCGAAGTTCAGGCAGATGACAAACTTCGCGGGCACCTTGGTCGGCTCCATCCGCAACGTGACCCACTCCGACTTCTCCGCTCGTTTGAACTTCGAATAGGGAAACGCGAAATCTTTGATGGGCTTAAAGTTTCGGTCGCACAAAGTCACATGAAAATCTTCCTCGGGCGGCCGCGGCATACCATAGCGGGCGCCATGTACGCGAACCGATGTCAGATACCACTCGCCCGCGGGCGACTTGAACATCAACGCATGACCGCGCGTCATGCTTTTCTTGCCGGCCGGTGTTCCGTCATCGAGAGCCAGTTCGCGAGCTTCGCCCAGTTTGGACGGGCCGTTCGAATCCGTTGAGCCCTGCGATCCCGAGAACGGATCCGCCTTGCTCTTTGGGTTGTTATTTTTGGCAAACTCCCAGGGCGGAGTCGGCTGTTTGCCCGCCCAGAGCCCCAGCATGTCCTGTTTGGCCTTCTTTTGGGCCTTGTTGATGGTTTTATACTCGGGATGACGGGGGTCGTACCAGGCGTGGCCCTCGGCGACCATCTCGGCGTTGATCGAGCGTTTATCGAGCCAGACCGCGGCGCTGCCCAGGCCGTCCTCGGTCTTGCCAAACACCTGAACGAATACCTTTTTGCCCTTAATCTTGGCCGCCAAACTGTCGCGGGCCTTTTCGAAATGCGGCTGGCCCTGCTCGGGGGCATCGATTCCAGCCAGCACGACGTGGCGTTCTTGGCCGTCGACCGACACTACAATCGTATCGCCACTGATCACGCCGACGACGATGGCAAAGATTTTCAATACGGTTACGGGTGCCATTTTTCGGTCTCCTACTGTTTGGTTTTATTATTGACATGGTCATCAGACTAATCCGAAGCGCAAGCGAAGGGGGAAATCAGGGTAAACGTCGCGTCCCCTTCGCTTGCGCTTCGGGTTAGTGTTGTCAAGGGTTAGTATATTGGACGCTGCTAACCAATATGCGCCCAGACGCCAAAATCTGTGCCGGGATTTTGAAAAAAACCTCCCTATGGTGACAAGATACCCTCTTTTGTGGTAAAAGTAGTATAAGTTCGCGGCCGGATTACGCAAGCCGATCAACTTAACGGCAAGAGGCAGATATGCATTTCAAACCAGACGTGCAGGGCGAAAAGCCGCCGGCGGGGTCGAAAACCCGGGCCACGTTGCTGCGACGCATTCGCGACGGCTCGGACCCGATTGCCTGGGAGGAGTTTTTCGCACGCTACTGGCGTCTGGTTTTTTTCTTTGCTCGACGGCGGGGCTGTTCCGAACACACGGCCGAAGAAGTCGTTCAGGACGTAATGACAACCGTTTTTAATAAGCGCGACGTGTTTCGCTACGATCCGGCCCAGGGGAAATTCCGCGACTGGCTGGCAACCGTGGTTCGCAACCAAGTGGCCATGCACCGTCGCGCGCCGGCCCAACGCGTCCGCGGGCGTGGCGGGGACGTGGCGGACGAATGCGTCTCGCCGCCGGTTGAAACGGAAATCTCGCCCGACGAACTCTGGGAAGCGGCCTTCGAAGAGACGCTCCTGGCGGCCCTTTTGGACGTCGTGCGACGACAGGTCGAACCGCGTACGTTTCAAGCCTTTGAGCTGACGGCCTTGGGCGAACTTTCCGGCGACGAAGTGGCTGCCGTGACCGGGCTTTCGCGAAACGCCGTTTACCAGGCACGACGGGCCATCATCAAGCGACTGGCGGAACTCGGCTCGACCTACCGCGATGACGGCCGGCTCGACAGCAAAGTCAAACAGGCGTTGGAACTGCAACCAGAGGCCGCCGTGCAACGCTCGATCGCCGGACGGGTTAGCGATTCGATGCGGTCTGTTGGGAGTTGTGGGTAAAAACACAATGAAACAGAGGAGAATGCAACTGATAGTATTTTTTATCAAACACTAACCCGAAGCGCAAGCGAGGAAGGCACTACGTTCACTATCGTTTTCCCGATCCTCGCTTGTGCTTCGGGTTAGTATTGACCGCCTCGCTTGCGCTTCGGGTTAGTATTACATGCCCATAACATTATTTCCAATCCCATGCCCGACACCCCATCCAACTCGACGCCCAGCGTTCCCGACTTTGAGCTCATACGCCCTATCGGCGAGGGCGGGTTCGGACGCGTTTGGCTGGCCGCGAACGAAACGACCGGCCACCTTCGGGCCGTTAAGTTGGTACCGCTCTTGCAGGGCGGGCGTGTGGATGCGGCCGGGCGGGAGATTGCGTCGATTACGCGTCTGGTCACGAACACATCCGTCGACCATCCCAACCTGCTGAAAATCGACCACGTGGGCCGCACAGCCGAGCATCTGTTCTATGTGATGGACCCGGCCGACAACGACGACGGCTCGAAGGCCTCGGCCGATGCGAGCTATCGGCCCGCCACGCTCGGGCACATGCTCGAACAAGGTCGGCTGACGCCTGAAGAGTGCCTGGCCGCCACACGGGGCATGCTTTCCGGCCTGGCAGCACTGCACGCCCTGGACATGGTCCACCGCGATGTGAAACCGGCCAACTGCCTGTTTGTCGACGGCGTGCTCAAGCTGGCCGATTTCGGACTACTGACGGTTGCCGACGCATACACGTCTCGCCTGGGCACCGAGGCCTATATGCCGCCCGACGGACGCATGGACACGCGGGCCGACGTCTACGCCGTGGGGCTGGTGGTTTACGAAATGCTCACCGGCCGCCCGGCCGACAATTTTCCGCAGCTGGGTGAATTGGGCAACGATATTGCGAATAGTCCCGTCCTGCAACGACTCAACCACGTCGCCTTGCGGGCATGTCGCCGAGCCCCCGAGGATCGCTACGCCGACGCCCAGGAAATGTTGGCCGCGTTGGATGCTCCGCTGCCCAAAACAAGTGCGCCACCAGCAAGTCGCAAAACCATGCGGCGTCGATTTGCCATTATCGCCAGCGTTGCGGCTATCGCTCTGTTGACGGCGACATTTTTTTTGGTCCACGATCGGCAACACACGCCTACAACACCGCAGCCCGCTCCGCAAGCGCCCCTTGCGGAAAAAGTCTCAGTGCATTTCACCACAATTCCAGAAAATGCATTGATCCTGCTCGACGACAAAATTCTCCTGACTCCCGACGGCAGCCCACACACAACACCTTGCGCGGCCGAAAATATTACAGCACGCCAACACAACGTCGTTTTCCGAAGGTTCGGGCTGCCAGACTTCGACGCGGGAGTTGTCAACTTCGCAAAGGACCGCGAAGTGCGAGGAAAGTGGGACTAACAGGGTTTATCACAAAAATTGGATACCCCAAGTCAGAGCAGAGCAGGGCGGTGAAACCACCCCTCGACATACCCACCCCCCGAATGAAAGAGATTTCAGCACGACTTGAGACACAACTCCCGCCGAACTATGATGTAACAAGTCTCTTCCAACATCTCATCAGACCACAAAGCTCTTCGCCAACATGCCAAATCCTGCAACGGATAGCCCTAATCCGCCCAAGCTCCCGTTTTTCGCTCAGCTCGCATCTTTCAGCTATATCTATTGGCTGGCCAACTGGATGGAAGTTGTCGAGCGATTTGCTTACTATGGTGTACGCGTGGTTCTGCCGGTGTTTATGGTGGCCACCTACGAAAACGGCGGACCGCAATTAGACCAGATACAAAAGGGAAGCATCTACGCGGTCTGGGCGGTGGTGCAGTCGTTCATACCGATCCTCTCCGGCGGGTTCGCCGACCGCTTTGGATACAAGCTGAACATCGCCGTCTCGACGGTGCTGAAAATCATCGGCTATCTGGTCATGGGCTATGCCATCTTGATGACCGAATGGATCTGCGGAACGTCGCTGGCCGAAGCCGGATCGGATGGCGCCTCGTGGGTTTACGCGATCTTCTTCACCGGAGCCATGTTCCTGGCCTTCGGCACAGCCATTTTCAAGCCGGGCGTGCAGGGTCTCGTCGCCCTGGAAATGCCCAAGGGCGCCGACTCGCTGGGCTGGGGCATTTTTTACCAGATGGTAAACGTGGGAGGATTCGTGGGGCCGCTGATTGCCGGTTACCTGCGTGTGCTCGATTGGAAATACGTGTTCCTGGCCTGCGCGGCCGGCATCATGCTGAACTTCATCCCCCTGTTCATGTTCAAGGAACCGGCCCGTCCGCATGCGACGACATCCAACCCCGCCGTGCTGCTCTACCGGGCCATGCGCGGGCTGCTCGAACCGCGGCTGTTCTTCTTCACGATCAGCTTCGCCGGCTTTTGGTTAATGTTCTACCAACTCTTCGACATCCTGCCAAACTTTATCGACGACTGGGTAGACTCGCGCGGAATTGCAAACTCGCTGATCGGCATGTTCGGCAGCGGAGCCGTGCCCACCGTCAACGGCGGCAATATCACACAGGAATGGATGATCAACGCGAACGCGTTGCTGATCAGCCTGCTGGCTTTCAGCGTGGGCTACATGACGGGCAAGTTCCGCTCGCTGACCGCGATTGTGATCGGCATCGGCATCTCGGCCGTGGCCATCTATGCCTTGGGCCTGAGCATGAACGGTTGGTGCACACTGGCCGCTATCGCATTGTTCTCGTTCGGAGAAATGATGGCCAGCCCCACCAAGATGCGATATCTGGCCGGTATCGCCCCAGCAGCCAAGGAAGGCCAATATATGGGCTACGCCAACTTCACCGTGGGCATTGGCTGGTCGATTGGCAGCATCGTGGCCGGGCACCTCTACGAGGACGGCGGCGACAAGGTCGTGCTGGCCCGTCGCTATCTCGTCGAACATGAGGGCATGACCCGCTCGGCGGTCGACGCCATCAGCAAGAACAACCTCTTGCCGTTTTTCGAAAAAACCTTGGGCATTGACGCCTGGCAGACACGCCAACTACTGTGGGATACCTACGAGCCGTACTCGATGTGGCTAATCTTCGCACTGATCGGCGTGGCCTC
>CAZISU010000221.1:0-7964 GCA_964541935.1 uncultured Planctomycetaceae bacterium
CCTCGACCATAACCCCCAACTGGTCGTGATTCAGCTCGGGGCCAACGATTCGGCCATCGACGTCTGGAAGAATCCGCCTGCCAAAACTCCGCGGGTTTCGCCCCAGCGTTTCGAAGAAAACCTCCGCTACATGATCGGCGAGTTGAAGAAACGCGACGTGGCCGTCGTCTTGATGACCCCCAACTATTTTCGTTGGACGCCGCAGTTGAAGCCCCTTTATGGCAAACCGCCCTACGATGTGAACGATCCCATGAGCTTGACCGATACCACGTTGCGAAAGTACGGAGAGATTGTTCGCAGCATCGCCAAGTCGGAGAAACTGCCTTTGGTCGACGTTTTGCAAGCCTACGACGACTTCGAAAAGCAGACGGGCAAATCACCCGACACGCTGCTGCTGGACGGCATGCACCCCAACGACGCGGGCCACGAACTGGTTGCCAAACCGCTTGTAGAGGCGATTAAGAAAACGTTGAAGTAGCCTCTACCTTAAAGCTTCACAATCATGCATTGCGTGGTCGGCTGGTCGATGATTTCTTCGGGTTTGTCCTCGAAAAATTCGTGAAAAGCCTGTTCCACGCCGGCTAAAATGCTGTAATCGTGCGAGATCATGATCCCGCCACGTTCCATGCGTGGATAAAAGTATTCCAAGCAGCCCTTGGTGCCTTCGTAGAGGTCGACATCGAAGTGGGCGAAACAGTAGGTTTGCTCGGGCACGCCGACGGCCGAGTCGGGGAATATGCCCTTGTGGTAATGCAGGTTTTCATAGTCGCTCAAATATTCCTGGATCTCGCCGAGACTGCAAGCGTATTGGTGCTCGCGGTGGATGCCTCGGTCGGCATCCGACGCGGGCGGCAGACCCTCGTAGGTGTCGAACAGATGCAAGCGTTTATCGCCCTTGACTTCGCTGATGAGCTTGGCCGATCCGCCGCGAAACACACCCACCTCGGCCATGGAGCCGGGCATCTTGCTTTGCCCGCGGGCAAGCGAGTAAATTAGATACTGCTCAAAAGCACTGAGCAGTGAGCGCTGGTCGCGAAAGATTTCTTTAAGCAGCTTGAGTACGGCGGGATCCTTGCGTGAAGCCAGCGACGCGAGCTGCAACCGCGACCAGAGGTTCAGACCAAAGCGTTCCAAACGCCCGCCTCCAAGACTTTGAATACTACGGTTTTTCAGCCACATGAGCATCTCCTTTTGTGTAGGGTGCGTCCGCGACGCACCAAGGTAGCCTCCTCAAACATTCCAAATCGCGATTAAAGACCTCCACAGCAATATCCAAGCGAAGCTTGCCGTCGCCAGCCAGGCGGTTGCGGGGAAGAATCGCATGCGGGGCCAAAGCTGGCGCAACAGCGACTCGAAAAGCAGGATGGCGATCAGCGGCACGCATAGCATGACGGCGGCTTGCCAGCCCAGGAATATGCCTACGCAGGTTGCGGACGCCGCGGCTCCGACGCGTTGTTCTTTGGGCACGATCGGCCATGCCAAAAATCCCAACAGCAGCCCCACGCCAAGTCCGGCGAAGCTGGTGGTCAGGGTGTCGGTCCAGCCTGCCAAGCCCAAATAAGCCGGCACTGGATGCAAATGCGGCCAGATGATAGGCCCAAGTAGACCAAAAGCGGCTGCCGGCACTGCCAGGTTCAGTGGCACCCGCTCGTCGTCCAGGTCGATCAAAGCGGCCGCCAGCAGTGTGCATAGCAACAGCAAGTGATAGAAATAAATGCCCAGCAACTGTCCTAGCGTCAACCCGGAAAAGACAACCCCCTGGTCGACGGCGATTGACTGACGTGGCAAATTGGCGCCGTCGCAGAAAAGCTCCGGCCAAGCCAGTGCCACGAACATGGCAGCCACGAGCGCTTCGACGATCGGATAGCGGGGCGATATTTTAGACCCACAGTCGCGGCAGCGTCCCCGCAGCATCAGCCAGCCGAAAATCGGCACGTTGTCGTACCAACGTATGGCCTCTTCGCAGGCCGGGCAATGTGAGCCGGGCCGGATGAGGCTCATGCCGGCCGGTAGCCGGTAGACGACCACGTTGAGGAAACTTCCGACCGAGCCGCCCAGGGCAAACAGCCACGCCAAGAGAACGCAACCCATCAGCAGGGGGAAACTGCCCAGGGCGTCGGCCAAAACGATTTCGGAAATGCTCGCGGTCATCGCCGGGGCGTTCCTTGGGTGATCGATTTGTTAGATTTCAGGGGTAAGAAATGAAGAATGTCGAAATCAGAATGAGGAATGAATTAAGAATGAATCAATGTCGAAGATCTTGTCTCGACGCGAATAATTTTCGTCATTCTTTTTTTTCTGCATTCTTAATTCATTCCTCATTCGAGCTTCCTAATTCCTAATTCCTAATTCCTAATTCCTAATTTCCACCAGCACCCCTTCGGTAATCTCATCGGCCAGGTCCGTCGCGATCCAGTCCGCGCCGGCTTGGCGAAGCTCTTGATCGTTGAAACTGGTCGTCAAGCCCAGGCACATTGCCCCGGCCGCTTTGCCGGCGACGATGCCGCTGGGAGCGTCTTCGACCACCAGGCATTGCTGGGGCGAAAGGCCCAACTGCTTGATGGCCAGCAGGAATATCTCGGGGTCGGGTTTTTTGTTTTCCACATCCAGGCCGTTTACACAAACGTCGAAGATCTCCTGGGCCAGGCCGATCTCGCGGAGGTTGCCGACCATTTTTGTTTTGTCGGCGCTGGTGGCCACGGCGGCTTTCATGCCCAACGAGCGACAGTGGTCAACAAACGAAGCCACGCCGGGCAAGGGCCCCAGCCGGCCGCGGATTATCTGCAGATAGGTCTCGTACGTAAGAGCTTTATCGGCCTCCATGTCCAAATCAATCCCGTACTTTTCGGCAACCCCTCCTATATAGCGGTTTTCGCCCTGGCCAACAAAGGGGATGAAGTCGTCCGCCTGGACCGTGGTCTCGTAGCGCTGGGCGAACATCCGCATGGCGGCTTCGCAAATAAAGGGCTCGGAATCGCACAAAACGCCGTCCATATCAAAAACGACGCCCCGGAAGCGGGGAACGCATTTTTCTGTTATATTCATGGGCGACAAGCTAGCATGTATCAATCCTGCGAGCAAGCCACACGCTGCAACCCCCCCTCTGTAGGTGTATGCTGTGCGGGGTAAGCACTGCCGGGGGGTGGCAAATGCGTGAAATAATTGCTAAAAAGCATAAAATATAATGCACCTTACCGCGACGTGACCTTCTGAAATCAGAAACCTAAATCCAACATGATCAAGCAAACAAGTTGCTCGCCATCAAAATGGGAATACCCGAAGTACGAGCCGGGCGATCCGGTGGCGCTCTTCGTGCCATGCTATACCGACCAATTCTTTCCCGAGGCAGCCGAGGCAACGGCCGAGCTATTGCGGCGTCAGGACATTCCGGTGGTGTTCCCGGAAAAACAGACCTGCTGCGGCCAGCCGGCTTTCAACTCGGGCTATTGGGATGAAGCCCGCAAGGTGGTGCGTCAGTTCTGCGACGCCTTCGAGCCATACAAGTGGGTCGTGGGGCCGACCGGTTCGTGTGCGGCCATGGCCCGCGTGTTTTTCGAACAGGTTGATCCCGAACCGCGGATCGCAGAAATCGGCCGCCGCGTATGCGAGATCACTGAATTTCTGGTCGAGGTTTTGGGCGTTACCGATACGGGCGCGAGTTATCCGCACAAGGTGACGATGCACATCGGCTGCCACACGCGGCGCGAGTTGGGCGTGGTCGATCCTTGCCACACGCTTCTGAACAGTGTGCGCGGTCTGGAATATTGCCCCTTGCCCGATATAGAAGAGTGTTGCGGCTTCGGCGGCACGTTCAGCGTGAAGATGCCGGGTACTTCGCTGTCGATGGGGCGGACGAAGGTCGAGAACGTGATTGCCAGCGGGGCCGACGTGTTGGTTTCACCCGACTCGAGTTGCCTGATGCATATCGACGGAATCATGCGACGCGATCCGCGCGCCAAACACATCCAAACAAAACACATTGCCGAAATCCTGGTAGCCAACGAATAATAGCAAAATAATATGTCTTCAACAAACGACGATCAAAGCCATTCCGCCGGTAAGGTACACTGCGGGGCGGAATTCTATAAGGACAAGACGGCCGGGCTGGCCGAGCCGGGCGATTTTGCGGCCCTGGGTGAGTCGGCCGCGCGGTCGGCCAAAAAAGTCAACGAGCTATCGGCCGAAATCCCCGGCTGGCAAGATTGGCGTCAGACGGCCCACGAAATTAAAGAATACGCGATTTCGAATCTAGATAAACTTCTGGTAGAGTTCGAGCGGAACATTTCCGCCCGTGGCGTCGAGGTGCTGTATGCCAAAGATGCCGAAGAGGCCAACCGCTTGGTAATCGATATCGCCAAGAAACATAACGTCAAGAACATTGTGAAGTCGAAGACGATGGTCAGCGAGGAAATGGCGCTGAACCACGCGTTGGCCGATGAGGGCATTCGCGCGGTCGAGACCGACCTGGGCGAATACCTCGTGCAACTGGCCGACGAACGGCCTACGCACATCGTGACGCCGGCCATACATCTTTCGGCCGAAGATTGCGGCCGGCTCTTCGCCGACAAGCTTGACGAGCCCTATACGGCCGAGCACAAGGAGCTGACCGATATCGCCCGCCGACACCTCCGCGAGGAATACCTCAAGGCCGACATGGGTATCTCGGGTGTCAACTTTGCCATGGCCGATACGGGCACGATTGCGATTATCGAGAACGAGGGCAACGCCGGGCTCTCGACCTCGGCCCCACCGGTACACGTGGCCCTGATGGGCATGGAGAAGATCATTCCGGGAGTCGAATACCTGCCGATCTTTTTGCACTTACTGGGACGCAGCGGCACCGGCCAGAAGTTGACCAGCTACACGCACCTGATCCATGGGGCCACGCCGGGCCGCAAGATGTATTTGGTGATACTCGACAACGGCCGCACGAACGATCTGGCCGATCCGAACACGCGGTCATCGCTGGGCTGCCTGCGTTGTGGCGCCTGTTTGAACAACTGCCCCGTCTATCAGCGTGCGGGCGGCTGGGCCTACGGCTGGGTCTACCCGGGCCCCATCGGTTCGATCATCACCACGCAACTGCTGGGTTTCGAAAAAGCCGGCAAGCTGCCGTTCGCCTCGTCGCTGTGCGGGGCTTGCTCCGAGGCTTGTCCGGTGAAAATTGATATTCCCCACCAGCTTGTGCATTTGCGCAAACGGATTGTGAATGAGACGTCCTCGGTATCCAAGCTGGCCGAAGGGTTGATGTGGAAGGGCTGGGCCTTTGCAATGGGTGGGCCCTTGCGTTATAGGCTGACCATGAAAGCCGTCCGTATCGGATCGTCGCTGGCCAAGTTCCTGCCCTGGCATCCCTTGCAACTGGGAGCTTGGACGCGAGGGCGAGAGATCCCCAAAGCAACCGGCCCGGCTTTCCGAGATCGATGGAAAAAGAAACAAAAACAACAGAAGTAAAAATTAAGACTTTTACAGAAGGAAACGAAGGTAACGAAGATTTTTTTGTATTAGCGTTGATTAGCGAATATTAGTGTTCCCCCGATCTTGTTCACTCTATATTCCTGTCCGTGGAAGTCTTCGTTCGCTTAGTTTCCTTCTGTCCCAGAAAGAGATTGTTATATTATGAACAGCCGTGACACGGTTTTAAGCCGCATTCGCAATGCTTTATCTGATCGCCCCAACGCCGAGCTGCCGCCGCCGCCGGAAATTTGGCCCGCAGGCAATGCCGATGCGGAGACCATCGTAAAACGCTTCGCCGATGAGATTGCCGTCGTCGAGGGCGAGTTCTTCCGCTGTGGTTCGGCCGAAGAAGCTCAAAAGCAACTCGATTCCATCATGAAGGACGTTGGCTGCGATACTATCGCCGCCGTGGATCGGCCTCTTGCGCGGGAGTTGACGTCGGCCTTGGCCGCGGAGTCCGTCGCTTGGGCTCCGACCGAAACCGATATGCCCGCGGGCAATCCAGAAGGTTGGGACCCGAAAACGATGGGGAGTATCGAGCTGGGACTGGTCTCGGCCGACTATCTGCTGGCCGACACGGGCAGTTGCGTTGTGGAGTGTCTTAATCCACAGGAGCGGATGATGTGCTACCTGCCGCCGAACTGCGTGGTGATTGCTAAGCGGGAGCATTTCCGCGAACACATGCCGGCCGCCTGGAAGGAAATCGCGCAGCGAACGGCCGAGCCCGACCGTCGCGGGGAGTTCGTGGTAATCACCGGCCCCAGCCGCACGGCCGACATCGAAAAGATCCTCATCCTGGGCGTGCATGGGCCCAAGCGGCTTTTTGTGATCGTGGTAGATTAAACGTCTTGCCTGGACCGGATTGGCAAGAAATGAAAAAGGCCGACGTTTTACGCCGGCCTTTTTTGTTTCCGAGTTGTTCTAGCACTTAGGCCAGTTTAACGTTCTCGGCTCTTGGTCCCTTAGGTCCGCGACCTTCGGTGTAGGTCACGCGTTGACCTTCGCGGAGTTCGTCGTAGCCGACGCCGTCGAGATTCGACGAGTGAAAAAACATGTCCTGACTCGAGCCGGTATCGATAAATCCGAAACCCTTGTCTGTCAGTCGCTTGATTGTACCTTCTGCCATTGCATCCAAATCCTGAAAAAAAAGTCTCTGCGGCGTTGCCGAACGACAACCGTCCAAGCCACTGCGCCGCGCCGTAATAGCTTCAGTCGCATTCACCGGTTTTTTCTATTTACCGGAACAGACTGATTGCATTACAAAAGGATACCACGACTATGTCTAATTTCCCAGGGTCAAAAAGCATTCTATCCGATAAAATAGGAGGTTTTTTAAAAAACCGCCCATAAATACCGTTAATCAGCTACACAGGGGGGAAAGACTTGTGTGCGAAGCATCGAGAAGAGAGGAGGGGTAACGGGAGAGTTCACTAAAAAGCTCATGCCAACAAAAAAGACCGACGCAAAGCGCCGGCCTTTTATGTTTCCAAGTCGTTTTGGCTCTTAGGCCGGTTTAACGTTCTCGGCTCTTGGTCCCTTGGGTCCGCGACCCTCGGTGTAGGTCACGCGTTGACCTTCGCGGAGCTCATCGTAGCTAATGCCGTCGAGGCTCGACGAGTGAAAAAACATGTCCTGACTTGTGCCGGTGTCGATAAATCCGAAACCCTTGTCCGTCAGTCGCTTGATTGTACCTTCTGCCATTGCATCCAAATCCTGAAAAAAAAAGTCTCTGCGGCGTTGCCAGACGACAACCGTCCGGCCGCTGCGCCGCGCCGTGATAGCTTCAGTCGTGTTCACCGATTTTTTCTATTAACCGGAGCCGGATACTAACCGGTCCAAACTGATCGCATTGCAAAAGATACCATGGTCGCACTGACTTTCCCAGACTTGACAAGCATTCCACTCAATAAAACTGAATTTTTTTCAATAAAAAAGCCTGTAACCCGCACTTGCACCCCACTATAGGCGTGTTAAGTAGTAACGCTAAGGTGTGCCTTCCGGGCTCAGGGGGGGTAGTACAGCAATAAAAAAGGCCTCGCTTCGATCAGGGGTGATAGACGCGAGGCCGGGGGGGCAGAACCAGATCTCTTCTAGACCTGTTCCGGAATTTCGTAGGGTTTGCGATAGGTTCGCTTGAACAGGGCCTGAGCCTTGTCGTTGCCGATGATGTGCTCGGTCTTGGGATCGACGGCGATCTTTTCGCTGCCCATGCGATAGCTGATGTTTCCGTAGTGGATCATCAAGCAACTCAGGTGGCCCTTGGCTATGTCGGCGTTGGGCAGTTCGCGCGAGCGTAGGCAACTGATGAAGTTTTCCTTGTGTTCTGGGTCGGGAAAACGACCATACTGTTGAGCGACCACGACCGGTTTGCGGCTCTTCGGTCGCCCGAAGACCTGCCAACCGCCGCCGTGGCGACCGACGACCATCATGCCCTTGGTGCCGTAAATCTCGATACGCGTCGAGTTTTGCATCCAGTAGGGGAACATGTCGTTGTCGCGCACGCCGCC
>CAZISU010000222.1:0-7922 GCA_964541935.1 uncultured Planctomycetaceae bacterium
CGCCGCCCGGTACGTTGGGTGTTGTGCGTGCCCGAAAGTTCGCCCATCCAGGACGTCAAGGATCTCGAAGGCAAGCGGATCGCTACCGAGGCGGTCGGCCTGACCACGCAGTATCTGAAGAAACACGGCGTTACGGCCAAGGTCGAGTTCAGTTGGGGCGCCACCGAAGTCAAGCCGCCCAAGCTGGCCGACGCCATTGTCGAGGTCACCGAGACCGGCAGCTCGCTGCGAGCCAACAACCTCCGCATCCTCGACGAGATTATCCAAAGCACGCCGCGTCTGATCGCTAACCATGGGGCGTATGCCAACGCGGAAAAGAAGCAGTTGATCGACGACCTGGCTTTGATGCTCAAGGGCGCTATGGCTGCCGAGGGCAAGGTCGGGCTGATGATGAACGTGTCCCGCGACAGCTTGCAGAAGGTGCTTTCGCTGTTGCCGGCCTTACAACAGCCCACAGTTTCGGACCTGGCCGATAAAAATTGGGTTGCCGTCAGCACGGTCATCGAGGAATCGGTTGTGCGACGGATCATTCCACGTCTGAAAGCGGCCGGAGCGCGAGGCATCGTCGAATATCCGCTCACGAAAGTGATCGACTAGACCGGCCTACGCGACTGGAGAACCACAACTATGAGACTCGCTATGAAAATCAAACGCGTATTGTTATTTGCTGTGGTTTTGCTTCTTATGGGCACCGTTAAGGCCACTGCCGGTCCGCCCGCGCCGATGGCAACGGTGCCGACCCCACAGCAAATAGCCTGGCAGAACGGCGAGATCACGGTTTTTATACATTTCGGCGTCAACACGTTCACCAATCGTGAATGGGGCGATGGCAGCGAAGATCCGAAGATATTCAACCCCAAGCGGCTCGACGTGCGGCAATGGGTTCGCGCGGCCAAGGCGGGTGGCGCCAAGCTCGTGATTCTCACGGCCAAGCACCACGACGGCTTCTGCCTGTGGCCCAGCAAGTACACCGAGCACTCGGTCAAGAATAGTCCCTGGCGGGACGGTAAAGGCGATGTGGTCCGCGAATTGGCCGATGCCTGTCGCGCGGAAGGCTTGAAAATGGGCATCTATCTCTCGCCTTGGGACCGGCACGAAAAAACCTACGGCGACTCGCCTAAATATAACAAATACTATCTCAATCAGTTGACTGAACTGCTGAGCAACTATGGGCCGATTGCCGAGGTCTGGTTTGACGGGGCATGTGGCGAAGGCTCCAACGGCAAGCGACAAGAATACGACTGGCCGGCCATCCATGCCACCGTCCGCAGGTTGCAGCCCAACGCGCTCATGTTCTCCGACGCCGGGCCCGACATCCGTTGGATTGGAAACGAAAAGGGCGTTGCCGGCGAAACCTGCTGGTCGACCGTCGATCCCAGCAGAGTACCTTACGCCGGGTTCAATATGCCCGAAACTCAGGGGGCGCTACAAATCGGCGACATGCGGGGGACGGTTTGGCGGCCTGGCGAATGTGACGTTTCCATCCGCCCCGGCTGGTTCTGGCACTGGAATCAAAATGATCTAGTTCGCTCGGTCGATAATCTGGTCGACTTGTACTTCAAATCGGTTGGCCGCAACAGTTTGCTGCTGTTGAATATCCCGCCCAACACCGACGGGTTGCTGAGCGAGCCGGACGTGCAACACATGGCCGAGTTCCGCGCGCGGCTGGATGAGATTTTCGAGACCGACTTGGCCGCCGGAAAGCCGGCCCAGGCCCGTAATGTGCGAGCATTCGACTCGTTGTATGGTCCGCGACAAGCCTTGGATAACAACGCCGATACCTATTGGGCTACCGACGATAGCGTGACCAGTAGTTGGCTCGAGGTCGACTTGGGCAAACCCACCAAAATCAATATTGCCCTCATGCAAGAGGCAATAGCCTTAGGCCAACGCGTGTCGGCCTACCGCGTGCAATATCTGGACGGCGATACATGGAAAACAATCTCAAAAGGCACAACCATCGGCCACAAAAAGCTCGATCGTTTTGACACGGTCACGGCCCGGCGCGTACGCCTGGTGATCGACAGGGCCTTGGCCTGTCCGACGATCCAATCGTTTGGGCTGTACTATGCGGAGTGAGTTTCTGCCGAGCTATGGGCTGTGAGCTTTGAGGGGTGGGCTGATTTGTACTTAGTTTTTGCCTCGCAGAGAATACTAACCCGAAGCACAAGCGAAGGGAGATGCAGTATTTATCCTGGTTTCCTGCCCTTCGCTTGCGCTTCGGGTTAGTATTTCATATAGTCCAATCATCAGTAAGATTACCCCCATAGCCCATAGCGTCACTTTTACTGACCAAGGAAATAAAAATGTCACTCTTCGATGCCAGCGAGGAAGCCAATCGGGCGCAAGCCAGGCCGCTGGCGGCTCGTATGCGACCGGCGCGGCTGGATGAGTTCGTTGGCCAGCAGCACTTCCTCGGGCCCGACAAACTTTTGCGGCGATTGCTGGAGGCTGATCGGCTGGGCTCGGTAATTTTCTACGGCCCGCCCGGCACGGGCAAGACGACCCTGGCTCGCCTTCTGGCCGGCGAGAGCCGCAGCCGGTTCCGCCAGCTTAGCGCCGTGACCAGCGGGGTTAAGGATCTGCGCGAATTGTTGGCCGACGCCCACGATCAACTTGCCGCCGCCGGGCAGAAGACGCTCTTGTTTATCGACGAGATCCATCGCTTCAACAAGACCCAGCAGGATGTTTTGCTGCCCGACGTCGAGGAAGGCGTTGTGATTCTGGTGGGCGCGACGACCGAGAATCCTTTTTTTGCGATCAACTCCGCCTTGGTGAGTCGCTCACGGGTATTCCAGTTCGAGCCGCTCACAAGTGCAGACATCAAGACGCTGGTACACCGTGCTGTCGCCGATAAGAACCGCGGCTTGGGTTCGTTCGACATCCGCCTGCACGACGACGCGTTGGATTTCCTGGCCGAGATCTGCGACGGCGATGCCCGACGGGCGCTCTCGGCTTTGGAGGTCGGCGTGCTCTCTTGTCACGGGAACCCCATCGAGGTCACCCGCGATTTGATCGCCGAATCGGTACAGCGTAAGGCCGTCATGTACGACCGGCAGGGCGATTCGCACTACGACTCGGCCAGTGCCTTGATTAAGAGTATCCGCGGCAGCGATCCCGACGCGGCCTTATATTGGCTGGCCCGCATGCTCGAAGGCGGCGAAGACGTCCGCTTCATCACGCGGCGGTTGGTGATCCTGGCCAGCGAAGATGTGGGCAACGCCGACCCGGCCGCATTGCCGCTGGCCGTGGCGGCCGCGCAGGCTTGTGAACAGATCGGCCTGCCCGAGTGCCAGTTGACGCTATCCCAGGCGGTGACTTATCTGGCCTGCGCGCCGAAGTCGAATGCGGCCACGGTCGCAATCTTCGCGGCGCGTGGCGATATCCGCGAAGGCAAGCTTCTGCCGGTGCCGGTGCATCTCCGCGACGGCCACTATGGCGGGGCCAAGCAACTGGGCCACGGCGAAGGCTACCAATATTCCCACGACCACGAGGACGGCGTGGCCGCTCAGGATTATTTGGGCGTGGACCGCGAATATTATCATCCAGTCGACCGGGGATTCGAGCGTGAGCTGGCTCAGCGGCTGGCGTCGATACGTGAGCGGTTGCGGGAGGCTAAGAGAGGTGGGCAAGGTCCAATGATCAATGAACAATGATCAATGTAGGACGGGTTGCAACCCGGCGTTTACGCTGCTTGTCAATCTCTGCCACCCTGAGTGCATCGCAGGCAGTGTCACTTTTCCGGATGAACCGGCTGCTCTTGGATTAATAAGTTTTCATCGCAAGCATATCGAAACTTTCTACCTGCATCATCAGTAAATTTGATGTCTGCAACAATCAGGAAAGTCCCTTCTTTCTCTGCAGGCACAAGGCTGAAGCATTCGGACCAACCGTTTAAGTTCTCTACAGTTTCGGGAAAATGGCCGTTTTCTTGCCAATAGGCCTTCACTTCCCGTGCGGCCAGAGGAAGGGTGCGAATAATGGCGTCTTGCCGGGCGTGAAGTGGTTCGATGGGCCGAGCACCCCACCACAGTAAGAATAACAACACCGCTGCTATTGCGAGCCAAAGTTTTGAGTTCACTTTTTTCTGCAACAAGCTAAGCCGCCTGGGCTGGTTTTCTGAAGCGGGCTTTTTCATTGCGCCTACCACAAACGAGAAACACTGTATTGGTCGAAGGCGACATCGGCACTCACAAGCGACAGTCCTTCAACGACTGCTTGTGCGATCAGCAATCGGTCAAAAGGGTCTCGATGATGTGTTGGCAATTTCTCGACCATCGTAGCATGATTTAGGTCGATGGGCAGCAACTCGAAGTTATTGTGTGCGATTTCGCGAGGCAAAAACGAACGGCTTGGCTCACCGAGATCCAGTTTTCCCAATCCTACCTTGATAGCGATTTCCCAACAGCTCGCAATGCTGACCAGCTTTCGATTGTCGGCGTCTTCGATCAATGCTTTTGCGTTCGGACTCAATTGAGAGTCGGCCCATAAGAACCATAGCATCGCGTGGGTATCGAGCAGCAGATTCCTCACTATGTATACTCCCGAAAGTCTTCCAACGGAGCGTCGAAATCGAGATCCATACGATGCTGAGTGTCCTTTGCGCTGCCGGCTGAGCAAGGCCACTGCGTTGTACGGTTTCTGATTAGTGTGGCTATTGGTTCACCATTCTTGATGATAGCTACTTGCTCACCTGGGTTCAGTCCAGAAATGATTTCCGGGAGATGGTCTCTTGCGTCATCGAGATTCACGTTTGCCATGATTCGCACCTTTTGACGAGTTGTCGTTGGTCAGACCATATACTAACCACTAATATATTGTACTCCCGAGTGATGGACCAGCCTAGCGGAATGGAGGAGCTGACGTCCATGGGGTTTCACGCCCTGCACTCCCCATCATTGTGGGGGGGCCTTGCTTTGCTATGGCATCGAAACCGATTTTTTCTTATCATCCCCCATCCTGAACTGGTTTATTGTGATGGTGGGATGTTATAGGCCCCAGGCGATGAGTGCTAAGATTAGGGCTACGACGCCCAGGGTTCCCAGGGCAATCCACCAGATAGGACGGCCGGACCAGGGGCCGTGACTGCCGAAGGTGATGTAGTTTCCGCAGACGGGGCATTGCTGGGAATCTTCGTAGATTTCCGCTCCGCAAGCGGGACACGGACGCAAGTCGTTCGAGTCGTCTTCGTCGTAGTCGTATTCGTCGGGATAGTCGTTATCGTTTGTCATTTTGAGGTGTGAGGTTTCAGGTGTGAGGTATGAGGTATCAGGTTTCAGAGGGAAGAAGATAGCGGAATTTCCTGAAACCTGATACCTCACACCTGATACCTCAGACAGTGATTCGTCAAGGAGGACGATCGTGAATTCGTTGAAGACATTGTTCGTTTCCGCCGTTTTGGTGGCTGTACTTTACGGGGTCTATTTGGCCATGAACCGAGGCCCCGAGTCTGGTCCACCGCTGGATGTGGCCCAAGCTTGGAACGATTCCATGCAGGATGGCGATATGGCCGGCGGTGGCATGAACATAGAGCCGGGCACGCAAATGCGGGCCCCGACCGTTTTGCAGGGTAAAGCTGACGGAGCAACGCCTGTAACCGCCACGCCCGCGACCGGGGCGAATGCCAAATCGGTTGCCTCGGCTCCGAAGATGACAATGAACTTCAACGTCCCCGCCGGTGGACCGGGTGGTCCGGCTATGTCTAAGCCATCAAAGCCTGCCGCCAATCCGCCCCACGTGCTGACCGCGCCCCCTAAAGTCACGGCCTCGGCCGCGAGCCCGAAAACTCCGCTGCAACCGGCCGCAAAAGCCTCTGCGGCACTGGGCAAGACGGGGTTTGCCGAACTAATGGCGAGCGTACGCGGCGAACTCGACCGCAATCGGCTCTTGGACGCCTATCGGATGCTGAGCAGCCGTTACCGCGACCCCAAGTTTACTCCGGCCGAAAATGCCCAAATCGAACAACGCTTGGACCAGCTTGCCGGCACGGTTGTCTATTCGACGCAGCACTTTATCGAGCGCCCGCACCTGGTCGGTGCTAACGAAACGCTCGAACAAATCGCTCGGCGTTACAGTGTCCCGCCGCAATTGCTGGCCAAGATCAACGGGCTGGCGCCTGCACAGCCCTTGCAGCCGGGCAGCCAGATCAAAGTGGTTCGCGGTCCGTTTTCAGCCGAAATCGACTTGGCCAAACACGAACTTACGCTTCGTCTGCCCGACGGCGGCTATGCGGGCCGTTTTGCCGTGGGCGTGGGCCGCGAAGTGCCCCAGATCAAGAAGTCATATCGCGTCTACGACAAGATCGAAACTCCGCCCGGCGCGGCAGTTACTCCAGGCGTGGCTTCGTCGGGACCCTTGGGTAAGCAGAAATGGATCGGCTTGGAAGGACGCCTTGGTATCCACGCCGCAGCCAATCCAACCGAGGTCGGCCGTAGCGGCGGCCAGGGTGGGATTACGCTTCGAGCCCGCGATGTAGATGATCTGTACGATATCTTGTCGGTCGGTTCGCAGATTGTGATTCGACGGTAGCAGCCAATGCTCCCCGGCACCCGGCACGGCGCCGAAAGGCTCAGTCCCGTGGCACGCCCAGGCATATCCGGAAGCCATCACGGGAGTCTGAGTAGCTGGGACCATGGAGCCCCAGACGAACGGCACAGCGGGCATTGCCGGGCACATCAAAATAGTTGCCGCCGCGACATACGGGCTGCGGGTTAGTGTCTACAAAATACACTTCTTCATGGCCCCCTTTGGGATCGAAATGATCCAAGACAATCTCCCACACACCGCCACACATATCCGCCAAGCCAAAGCCGTTGCGGCCTTTTTCTCCATACTGATCCACCGGTGACACAAAGGCAAAACCATCGCTCCAGGGCGCGTTGGCAAGCGGCCAGATCTTGTTCCGCCTCGGCAGGAAATCAACTGCGGAAATGTTCAAGCGGCCTTCGCCGTCACTGAGATCATTTCCCCACCAAAAGTATGTGCTTTCGCGTCCGCCCCGACACCCATAGGCCCACTCGGCTTCCGTAGGCAGGCGGTATTCCAGGCCCTTGGGCAGCCGACCCGCTTCGCGTTCCTTCTTAGTTAACCACTTGCAAAAAGCTCTGCCATCATTCCAACTCACGCAGACGACCGGATAGCAGTCCCGTAGCGGGAATCCGAAATTCGGATCGCGCCAGCTCTTGCCTTCGACCGATATCCAGGGATGCGGTGGTGCCTTTGCGGTTATCTTCCACTGCGGATCAAAAACTTGCGTCTTGCCACCCGGTTTCTCCGCGTCGCTTACGTAACCGCTGTCCTCCACGAAACGCTTGAATTGTCCCACGCTGACTTCTGTGTGCCCCATCCAAAAACCGTCTTTCACGCGCATCAATCGCGGCTGTTCGCCTTCGTACGACTCGCGTTCCGTTCCCGGAGTAGCGCCACCTTCGATGCCAGTTGCCCAGGCGCGCTCGGCGGGCGTGCTACCCATCTTGAATTCACCGGGAGGAACATATACCAACTCAATCGTCGTGTCACTCCCCAGATCGACTTGCTTCGTTGCGCCCTTTGCTGGCTCTGCGTGAGCAGTACCACTAACCTCGATAATGATCGCAATGAGTACTACGACCGCTGAAAACATGCATAAAACTTTCGAGATCCTCATGAGGTGCTCTCCTTTCAAATTACGACTGATGTGTAAATCCAGGATTGTTGGCCGCGCATCCGTCGGTCTTGCGAGCATGGATTTTGTCGGCATAGATGCCTAATCACCACTATACCCACTCGTCGCACTAAATATACCTATCCATTACCCCAGTTGCAAAAAAAGCCACAAGTTTGCGGTAAATCCACAAAAAACTCCACAAGGTTGCGGGAAATCCACAAACATTATAATGGCCTGGGAAATTAGGGCGCGTCAATAAGGTGAATTCGCAGAAGGT
>CAZISU010000223.1:0-7916 GCA_964541935.1 uncultured Planctomycetaceae bacterium
CCTCGAGCATCAGGTAGTAGCCCGTCATGCTGTAGCGGCTGGTCATGAAGATATCGCGGCTGACAACCGGCGTCTTCGATATGTACTGGTTGTTTCCCCAGGTGCCGGCCACCATGCAAAGCGTCGATTCGTCGGTCATGCCCACGGCCAAACCACAAGCGTCGATATCGAACATCCCGCCCGCCACCGCAGTGCCCTCGGCCAGGCCCGTTTGCGTGGCGGCTGCGGGTGTGATTGTGCCGCAAGTATCGGCCGACTGTACGATGGGTGGCATGATCGACTCTAAATCGACCAGCCCCCAGGCTGCAAGAACTTCACGATCGTAACAGCCGCGGCCGACGTCTATCAGGCTCGTGCCCGAGAGGTCGGTGATTTCCATGGCCGCCTGGCCGGTGAGCCGGAAGCGGATGAAGTCCTTGACCATGAAAAGCCATTTAGCTTTTTTCAGAACTTCGGGTTCATGCTCCATCAGCCATGCAAGCAGCGCGTTGGGCTGGCCCGGCCAGAGCCGCTGCATGGTTTTGGGCAGCATGCGGTCGAGACATTCTTCTTCCCATCGCTTGACGTATTCCATGGCCCGCGAGTCGCCGGAGCCGATGCCTGCGCGGACCGGTTGCCCGGCCTCGTCGACCAGAAACAACCCATTGCCGAATCCGGTGCATGTAACGGCGGCGATCGAATTGGACTCCACATCCGCTTTTTCTATCGCCGCTTTGATAACACTGCACGTGTCACGCCAAAGCGAGTGCATGTCGACCTCGTCCCAACCGGGCGACGGCGAGACGTGTTCGACCTTGCGAGCCGCGACCGCCAGCTCGGTCCCGCGACCATCGAACACCGCGGCCTTGACCATGGTCGAGCCGACGTCGATTCCCAGCAAATGTGGCTTCATTCTCGCTCCCTCTTCGTGCATCCTTAATGCATCGCCAGCCCGCCGCTGACGTCGACCGTGGCGCCGGTCATGTAGCTTGCCTGCTGGGAAAAAAGAAAGGCGACAACCGCGCCAATCTCTTCCGTGCGGCCCAGTCGACCGAGCGGGACGCGGCGGTTGAATTTCTCGGGATCGGCGTCGACCGCCGCGGCCACCATCTCGGTGTACATCAGGCCGGGCGCGACGCAGTTGACGCAGATGCCCTCCGCGGCCACCTCTCGCGCTAAAGATATCGTGTAGCCCACCAGCCCCATCTTAGTCATATCGTAAGCCGACTTGCCGGTGTTCGATCCGCGAAATGCGGCCTGCGACGAAATGTTAACGATGCGGCCTTTGAGCCCGTTGTACCCAAAACGACGCAAAAGCTCGCGGCTGCAGAGGAACGTACCGCGCAGGTTGACGTCTATGGCCCGGTTGAAGTCCTCGAGTTCGAGTTCGACCGTGGGCGGGGCGGCACAGTAGGCCGCGTTGTTGACCAGACCGTAAACCGGGCCGAAAGCCGCTTCCAACTCGTCGAACATCCGCGCGACGTCCGACTCGGACGTGACATCGCCGGCCAAGGCGACCGCTTTACCACCCGACTCTTCAACTTGGCTGACGACTTCCGCCGCCTTTTCCGCAAAGCGACGATAGTTGACGCCCACTCGCGCGCCCTCGGCGGCCAGGATCTCGCAGATCGAACGTCCCAGCCCATAAGAACCGCCGGTGACGAGTATGACTTTGTCTTGTAATTTCAGGTCCATGCTTCTATCCTCTATCCTCTTCTTTAGGCTCCTTGCCAAAAATTAAGAAGACCCCGGCCACGGCGAAGATAAACAGCGAAGGAATGAAAAACACCCGCGCCCAGTCGGCACGCTGCGCGGCGATGTAGTCGTCGCGTGTAAGTTGCCAATCGTCGCCCAGTTCGTCGGTTTGTTTGCCGGCCTTCCACGCGGCGATGGCCATGAAGTTGGACGTCAGATCATCGCCAGTGAAGGCCGTCTCGCCCAGCGTGAGCCCCTCTGCGCCGACGGCCGCAATTTCATGCGGCGTAATTATGTTGTCTTGGTTACGATCCAGTTCCGTGCCGAGATCCTTGCGCTGGGCCGCTTCGTCTTTTCCCATCCATCGTTTCACGTTGCCGGAAAGGTCGAGGTACTTGAAGTTGCTCTCTTGCAGTTTCGGGTTAACCCAGCCGGGCATCTGCACTCCGGCATCCGAGGCGGCGATTTGCATTTCGCTAAACGCCGGCGCTGCATTACGTTCGGCCAGCCCTTCCCACTGCGCGCCGAGCATCTGCCCCACGCCCAACAAGAGGAACGTCAAGAGGCTCTGCACCGACGCTTTCTGGTCAGCCGGCGCCTTCTTCTCGCCGTACATATAAGCGCCCACGTAGAGGAAGCTGTAGCAGAAGCCGTGCAGCAAAAGCCCCGCTAGGGCAAAGCCAAACGCATCTTGCGTAAAACACAGGTATCGCACGGCCCAGGCCAACATGCCGATCAGGAGCACTCGCTTCAGGCCTAGCCGCACGACGAAGAACGGCAAGGCGGCCATGAACAGTATCTCGGAGACCTGGTTGAGCGTACCCAGCGTGAGCGGCGAGGGGTAGTCACGCTGCGAAAGCATCTTGCCCATGGCGGGGAAGTAGTAGTTGCAGGCCGGGATACTGGCCACGAACGCACAAATCACAAATATCAAAAACGTGGGGTCGCGGAAAAGTTTCAAGGCGCCCAGCCCCAGAGCATCGCCCCGACCTTCGGCTGAAATGGGTTTGGGAGGCGTGTTGGGCAATGTCAACGAGTAAACGGCCAAGAAGAAACTGGCCCCCGCCCGCACATACAAAAAGCCCGGCGTGCTCATCCCGCCCAAGAAACAGTCGATCACAAGATTGATTGCAATCCAGCCGATCGTACCGAAAACAAAAACCAGCGGCGCGTTTTCCGACTTGGGCAGATGCTTGAACACAACCGAGTTAACCAGCGCGATCGTGGGCATATAAAATACGCCGTGCAAGATCATCAGTACCACCAGCCAGCGGAAGTCGGTTGTAAACGCGGCCGTCAGCAAACACACGCCGCTAAGCAGATGCAGCAAGGCGATCATCTTCTGGGCCGCAAAATAGCGGTCGACAATCGGCCCGATGAACAACGGTGAGATTATCGCGCCCAGCGGAATCGCCGAATATAGCCAACCGACCTGCGTGGGCGAAAACCCAAGCGTAGAACCGGCATACCCGCCCAAGGCAACACCCCAGCTACCCCAGATAGCAAACTGGAAAAAATAAGCAACGCATAGTCGCGGATACGCGGCCACTGTTTGTTCGTTTACCATGTGTATTCATCCTTCTACGGCCGCAGCACCACTCGAAGCGCTTCGCCGCTTTGCATCAACTCGTAGGCCTCAAAAATCCCATCCAACGGGAGCACGCGCCCGGCGATTCTCTCGGCATCGATCATTCCGGCGGCCAGCATGTCGACGGCTGTGCGGACGTGCTCGGCGGTCGAGTCGCTTGTGCCCACCAGTTTGAGTTCATTATAGTGAATTGTGCGACTATCGAAAGTCAGGCTGCTTTTTCCCGCCGGCAGCGAAGCGAATAAGCAAACCGTACCCCGCTTACGTACCAGATCGATCGCCTGCTCTTGCGGAACTGCGGCCGGAGCAGCCACAATCACCACATCGGCCCCCAATCCGGCGGTTTGTGAACGGATGGTCTCGACCAGATCGCACTCGCTCGGATCGATTAGCAAATCGAAGCCAAACGCCTGGGCCTGGCTCAGCCGCTGGGGGTTGACTTCGACGAGAATCACCCGCTTCGCCCCCATACTACGGGCCACACATGCGTTCATCACTCCCAGCGGCCCGGCTGCGACCACCACGACCGTGTCGCCCGGCGAGACGCCACTGTTCTGGCACGAATTGACCGCACAGCTAAGCGGCTCGGCCAGCGCGGCGTGTTCGGCCTTCACGTGCGACGGCACGCGCACAACATGCCCCCGCTCGACGCCCAAGGCGGGAATCACAACATATTCGGCCATCCCGCCGGGATAGGAAAATCCCATGGGAGCCAACTCGACGCAAAGGTTCGTCCAGCCGCGGCGGCAGTATTCGCATCGGCCGCACGAGATAGACGTGGCCATCACAACACGCTCACCGACCGCAAACGGACGAGCCGATCCGTCGCCCGTATCGCAGCCAGGGCCAAGCGTTTCGATCAGGCCAGTGAATTCGTGCCCCATCACCATTGGTGGAGCGATGCGAGGGTTACCGCTAAGATAGGTTTTCAGATCCGTGCCACAAACGGCACAGGCGTCGACCTTCACGAGGATCTCGCCCGCGCCACAATCGGGAATCGCCCGCCGCACCACACGCACGTCGCCCGGGCCGTGGTACTCGACCGCCTGCATGGTCGCTTTTTCCGAGGCCCGCTCTTTAGTATTCTGAACTGTCGCCAACGTCGACTCCTCCTTGTATCACCTGTTCGGTCGAACCCACGCCCAGCCGGTCGGCTCCTTGCGCGAGATAACCCACGGCTGTCTCCCAACTGCGGATCCCGCCCGAGGGCTTGATCTTCATCGTTTGCCCAACCGTTCTTATCATAACATCAACAACCTCTGGCGTGGCCGGCCCGTCGCCGAAACCGGTCGAGGTTTTCACATAATCGGCACCAGCCACTTCACACAACTTGCACGCCTGGGCGACCTGCTCGTTGCTCAAATAACACGTCTCTTGGATCACCTTGACCAGCACCCCATGCGGCTTGGCTTCGGCAACGACGGCTGCGATCTCCTTACGGACCAGATCGTGGTCGCCACTAAGAAACTTGCCGACGTTCATAACCATATCGATTTCGCGGGCACCATCTTCAATAGCCAGCCGAGCCTCAAGGGCCTTGGTCTCGGCGCGGGCCGTTCCATGCGGGAAACCGACCACGACGCTGACTTTCACGTCGCTATCTTTGAGAGTTTCATAGGCCAACGGCACATCCGTCGGGCGTACACATACGCTGGCCACGCCGTACTTGAGGCCCAACATGCAATTCTCGCGGATATCCTCGTCGGTCATGTTCGGCTTCAGCGCCGCATGGTCGATCGTGGCCGCCACTTCCTCTTTCGTGTACATTTTTAGCATCCTTTGCGTTTCCTTAGTGCATCTCTCGACCGCCGGTGATATTAACGGCCTGGCCCGTCATGTAGTCCGCCTCGTCGGAGCAGAGGAAGGCCGAGACCGACGCGATATCGTCGACCGAAGCCAGTCGCCCCAGCGGGATCTTGGCGGTAAACTTTTTCACCACCTCTTCCCGCGGCATCTGCAAGTTGTCGATGTATCCGGCCGAAACGTGGCTCCATACGCCTGTGTTATCGGTGATTCCGGGACAGACACAGTTGACGTTGATTTTGTCGGCGGCCAGTTCGAACGCCAGCGCCTGCGTAAAGCCGATAACGGCCGCCTTGGCTGCCGAGTAATGGCTCATCAGGGCCGAGCCGGTCTTGCCCGACTTGGAGGAGAAGTTCAATATCTTCCCGCCGCCCTGGGCTTTCATATAAGGCACGACCGCCTTGGTGAACAGGAACGTTCCCTTGCAGTTGACCGCAAACATCCGCTCCCAGTCATCCTCTGCGATCTCCTCGACGCGGCCTTGCCCCACGATCCCAGCCACATTGACAAGGATATCGATCTTGCCGCCAAACGTCTGGTCGGCGACTTTCACGACCGTTTGCACCTGATCGGCGTTGGTTACGTCGGCGGAAAGCGCATAGCACTTGCCGGGCCCGCCCAGTTGCTTGCAATACTCATCGAGCTTGCCCTGGTCGAGGTCGGTTAAAAGCACGCGCGCCCCCTGTTCGCACATTTTCCTCGCGATCCCCAATCCAATCGCTCCAGCCGCCCCGGTAATAATCGCCGTCTTCCCTTCAAATCTCAACTTACTCTCACCCTTGCGTTATGATGTCGGATTATTTCAGTATCACTTTAGAATTACTGTATTTCGGAGACGTCGATTGTTTCGCCTCCGTCCCTGGTCGCCATGTATCGGAACGTCACGGCATCGACATCTTTGCTGATGAAATGCACGCTTCCGTCGCCCATCCCAAAATTACAGCCGGCCGTGTGGTGGCTGCCGAAGGGCAGATGATTGAAAGCAGTCCCGGCGGCCCGGTCCAACTGCTGGTTGGGCACTCCCTGCGAGACTACCTTGAAACTGTAACTGCCCGGCTCGCCGATCCAGTTGCCGCCGATCATCCAGCCGCGAACGTTGCCGGGATAACCGCCATAGGGACTCGATGAATCGACGTCGCGCTGTACAAATTCACCGGCCAGCAACGTCGAACTCAGCCCGTCGGTCACATCGTTCAAACGCACCTGTTTCCCCCAAGAAAACATGCCGTTGTAGGGCATGTCGCCGTTGTTCGATGCCACGCCGTCGGAAGCGGCGATCCCGAAAGGCCGGCGTGTGTAGCCGCCCACCCCCTGGTAGAGAACCAGCCCGCCCTGCGTGAAACCGTCTGGAGCAGTTACGGTTGTAGTTGTTTTATCCGGCCAACTCGGACATGTATAGGCGTCTATCACTGCTTCCCGCACGGGGTAGTTGGCGGGGTCGGTGGCCGCAAGCGTTTGATCGATCTGATCGTGGAGAGCCTGCTCTTCGATATAAGGCAACAGCTTGAAGAAAAGGCCGTAGAGCTGCTTGTCGGGCGATCCCGCTGGGAGATACTCGCGATTGGTACTAGCGTAATTATGCACACCCAGACCAATCTGCTTGAGGTTGTTCGTACACCGCATGCGTCGCGCCGCCTCGCGTGCCGCCTGCACCGCCGGCAGCAAAAGCGCGATTAGTATGCCGATAATCGCTATCACGACCAATAGTTCCACGAGCGTAAAACCGTGTTGACGAGTTTTTTCCATCTTAAAGATCTCCAGTTAATTTACTTTTGGGTAACGCGTCCGGATATCCAAACGCTTTGTTAATTCCTTGATATCGATCTCATCGACCGGCTTATCGGCCTCGACCGCCATCGCAGCAGCCAAACCGGCGGCGTGGCCGAGTTGGATCATCGTACGCGAAAGGCGGCAACTCGACGCGGCGATCTTCGAAAAACCGGCACCGCGACAGGCCACCATCAAGTTGGTCCAACCGCCCTCGGGCAGCAGACATCTGTATGGCACTCCGTAAGGGCCGGCCACATGCCCCAGGTGTCCGCCCGCTCCGTGGATATCACAGGGATGGTCGGCAACCGCGATCAAGTCGTCGTGCTTTTGTAAATCCCAGCCCGCGGTCAGGTCCTGCTGTCGCAGCACGTACTTCATCAGCACGCGATAGCTCTCGCGGATACCGATCATGGGAGAGATCTTATGGAATTCGAATTCCTTAAAAAACGGGCTGAAACCTTGCAGCCAGTGCCAATGCGCGGCCACCGCTTTTTCCGTCTTCTTCATGCAGGCGTCGTAGCCATGGTCGACCAGGGCCGTGCCCGGCAACATCGGCAAGGGGTTGATCGTAAAAACGTCCTCGCCGGCCTGCGTGGTGTGAGCAACGGGACAAAAGTAGGGCGTGGGTATCGGCTTCTCTTGACGCTTGGGGTTGTCCGACTTGCGGACCTGATAGCAGCGTGAAATCGCGTTTAGCTGGTGCTTGGGTTTTTCCGCCGCACTGGGCTCGTCGAAGCGGCTCTTAGCATCGGAACCCAGCAACACCTCGCAACCCAACTTGCGACAGAGGTGAACGCCACCGGTCGCGTCGATAAAGATCTTGGCCTTGATCCGCGACCATTGCCCGTCGCGGTCGACAACGTCGATAGACTCCACTCGCTTCGAGTGGCCCGGTGTTTTGTCGGCGGCCGATTTCGCTTTGACAAAAGTCGTGCCCAGCATAATCTTCACTCGAGAGGTTTCTTCGAGCATTTCCCGCATCATCTGGGCCATTTTATCCGCGTCGAAAGGCACGGCGTGATAGTCCTTGGGCTTGCGAATGGCCCGGGTGAGCGATTCTTCATAGGGCACGGACTCGTCC
>CAZISU010000224.1:0-7913 GCA_964541935.1 uncultured Planctomycetaceae bacterium
ACAATACCTCATCCACTGTCCAATTGGCCGGAAGAAGAACTCCGCAGGCCACAAGAGCTTGACCCACAATCGGGACTGCTGGTGGGTCCACCGGACTTTCGGGCTCTGGAACAGCAACACATCGCCACATGCATGGAGGCGGTCCACGGGGGAGGCTTCGACGTCGTTCACTCACACCTGCACGTACACGCGCTGGTCTTTTCGCGGTTGATTCCTTGCCCCTTGGTTTCTTCGCTGCACGGAGCGGCCTGGGTCAAGTCGCTGCATCCAGTGTTCGAGCGCTACCGTGACCAACCGTTCGTGTCGCTCTCAGATGCCGAGCGGCAAATGAAACCGGATCTGAACTATGTGGCGACCGTCCACAACGGCGTTCCGCTGGGCGAGTTTCCGCTGTGCACGGAAAAGGAAGACTATCTGCTGTTTGCCGGGCGTCTTTCGCCGGAAAAGGGGCCGGACTGTGCGATCGAAATTGCCCGTCTGGCGGGCAGGCCGTTGCGGCTGGCCGGGCTGATCGAGCCGCAGCATCAGAAGTTCTTCGACGAGAAGGTGAAGCCGTATCTGGACGACGGAAACGCAACGTACCTGGGGTGCCTGCCACAGCAAGAGCTTGCCCTGCAATACCAGCGGGCAGCCGCGGTGCTCTTCCCGATTTCCTGGTGTGAGCCATTCAGTTGGGTGGGTATCGAAGCGCAGGCCAGCGGTACGCCGATCATCGGCACACGATACGGCTATCTGCCGGAATTGATCCGAGAAGGGGAGACCGGCTTCCTGGTCGATACAGTGAAAGAGGCGGCCGCCGCGGTGGATCGGCTCGGAGAGCTCGACCATCAGGCATGTCGTGCCAACGTGCAAGCCCGATTCAGTGTTCAGACGATGGCGGCAGGATACGAGCGAGTTTTCCGGAAAGTGATCGGCGACGAGGATTGATCGGCCGTTTCTATATCCATTGCTAGCAGCGGCCATCCACAGGCAAAACCAACGGGAGTTTGTCCTATGAACGATATCGTCACACGCTATAAAAACAATCCAATTCTGACAAAAGTAGATGTCCCCTATCCTGTCGAGACCGTACACAACGCCGGCGTGGTGAAACACTATGGCCGCTACATTATGTTGTTTCGTTCTCACCGTCGCAACGGCCGGTCGATCATCGGGATTGCCGAGAGCGACGACGGCTACGACTTCCGTGTCCGCCCCGAGCCATTCATGGTGCCGGCCACCGAGGGACCGTTTGCGGAGAACGAAGAATACGGCGTCGAGGACTGCCGCATCTCACCGATCGAAGGAGCCTACCTGTTGACCTACAGTGCCTATTCACGCCACGGGGTACGGATAGGGCTGGCGCGGACCACCGATTTCGTCGCGGTCGAGCGGATTGCCCTGATCACACAAGCCGATATGCGCAACGTGGTCATTTTCCCGGAGAAGATCAACGGGCGTTACGCGCGGCTCGACCGGCCGCATTCGAACATCGCTCCCTGGTCGATCTGGATCAGCTATTCTCCCGACCTGATCCATTGGGGTGAATCGCGGCTGGTGATTCGGCCCGCCGCCTATCATTGGGACGAAGAGAAGGTTGGCCCCGGGGCTCCGCCGATCAAAACCGCAGCGGGTTGGCTCAGTATCTATCATGGCGTGTTTTCCACCATGTCCGGCGGCATTTATCGGCTTGGCGTGGCGCTGCACGATTTGCAGGACCCGGCTACCGTGATCGGCGTGGCCGACGACTGGATACTCGAACCGACAGATCCCTGGGAACTAGCCGGCTACGTCAATAACGTGGTTTTCACTTGTGGCGCGGTGCCCGAAATCGACGGCACCGTCAAGATATACTGGGGTGGCTCCGACAAGGTAATGTGTGTCGGCACGGCCAAAATCGACGATTTGCTCGATTTGTGCCTAAAAAACCCACGGCCGGCAATCTGAATCGAATGGTATACTAGAGAATAGTCACAGATTCCGATTGTCGTACCTTTGGGCCCCGCGGGCTCTTTTTCGAGGCGCCAGCCATGCCAACTGATCACTCTCATAGCTTACAGGTCGAGCGTCTCCAGATCCGTTTTCAGGGCGATGAGAGTCGAGTCATCACCAGGCCCTTTTTTCCTGGAGGTGAAACCCGTGTGCGCGCGATCGTCGATCGGGTTATCGGTCTTTCCGATCCCCAGGTAGAGGAGATTCTCGCCCAGGTATTGCGTGACTTCAAGAGCCGGCACAAGGACATCCGCGCCGTGTTCGAGGAGCACTGCGAGGTGGCAGCCGAGATGACGGGAAGGCTCGGCGGCATTTCTCAATCGCGGAGATTGCTCATCGGTGCCTACTTCACCATGGAATACGCGATCCAATCGGCCGCACTTTTCAATCCTTCGATCGTACCTCATATTAACCAGTCTGGTATTCCGGAGGGTTCCGTTCGGTTTGTGATGAGCCTGCGTGCCACCGGAGAAGGACACATTTCCTCGATCGTCTTTCGCACCGGCGTCATCCACGCCGATCAGACACTCGAATTCGACCCACCCGGTCGGCTCTCACGTCTGGCAAAGCTTCGACCCGACCGAAAGTACAAAAAACGCATATTCGGGAAGAAGTTGGACGAAATTGGCTTGGCCGGGGACGCGGTCGATTTCGTTATGCATCGCCTGCCCGATTGCTTCACCTTCGAGCAACTCGAACACGCCGTGGCCGAGGCAAACGCCGCCAAACCGGAAGAGTTTCAGTTAGAGGAGACCGTCAACGGAATACTATGGCTGGCCCGATCCAATTACCACCTTGAACTCCCGCTGGACGCGGCTACTTCGGAAATCGTCATTTTCCCCCAGAGCGAAAATGAAAGCATGGGGATCGAAGACCTCCGCATGGTCCGCTTCACTGACGACGACGGCTCGGTGACCTACTTCGGCACCTACACCGCCTACAACGGCTATCACGTGTTGCCCCAGTTGATCGAAACCACCGACTTTCACGACCTCGCCGTCCACACCCTCAACGGAGCCCGCGCGCAGAACAAGGGAATGGCCCTCTTTCCCCGCCGGATCAACGGGCACTATGTGATGTGTTCTCGCATAGACGGCGAGAACCTCTACATCATGTACTCCGATTACATCCACTTCTGGGAAACAGCCGAGCTTCTGGAAACGCCCCGAAACCCCTGGGAGTTCGTGCAGATCGGCAACTGCGGCTCACCGCTCGAAACGCCCGAAGGCTGGCTCCTGCTCACCCACGGCGTGGGCCCCATGCGACGCTATTGCATCGGCGCCATGCTGCTCGACCTGGACGACCCGCGAAAAGTGATCGGCTCACTCGACGAGCCCCTAATCATGCCCACCGAAACAGAGCGCGAAGGCTACGTCCCCAACGTAGTCTACACATGCGGCGCCATGATCCACGGCGACTACCTCTACATCCCCTACGCAATAGCCGACAAGACCACAAGCATGGCATACGTGCCACTCAAACCTTTGCTGGAACGGCTTGTCAACTAGGAGAAGAGTAGGGTGCGTCTTGACGCACCACCGTTTTCGGTTACCTAAATACATGGTGCGTCGAGACGCTCCCTACGTTACTTATCACGGCCCATATTCGGTCGGTGAAAACAAAGTAGGATGTGGCGAACGGCAAGTCGTCTGTGCTTGGCTTTCGCGTTGTCAAGCATGGTCAAACGTTAAAATTCTCATTACTTTGCTAATAACGCGACCGTGTTTATCCATCTGTTGGGCCAAATCAGCCGTTTCTATGTATGCCTTGATTCCAACTGTATACCCGACATTCGTTCCAACCATGCCTTTCCAGCCGGCCTTGAGGAGAACAGAGTGCGCTTGATCGGAAGCCTTGGGGATCCATTTTGTGACTTTCGCGCGGTCCGCTTCGTTCCTTTGAATCCACTCGATCGTGATAGCAATTTGCCCGGCCGTTTCGTTTCCGACGATCTCGGCGGTCAAGCCTGTGGGCGATTCATAGTTCGCCGATAATTGATTGGGGTTCCATTTGTACCTGTGATCCAACGCACGACATGCCAACTCTTCTGCCAGCATCTCCGCAGAAACAACCCTATGGGGATTGATAAGCGAGTCTAGAAGTCGCTCCAGTTCACCCAGGATCTGCGACATGTCCCAACGCTCCGCTTGCACGTGTTGCGTCGCATAGAATACTAGTCGGAAGAAGCGATGTGGTAGGGACTGCCATAGTTTGCACGGCAACGACAGGACATGATTTTCTAGCACATCCTGCCAGTCCTGACGCTGATGCTGCATGACCTCGGGAGCCTGCCGTGTTGCCAGGAAAAACAGGGTCATGCCAAGGCCATAAGAGTCAACAGCTGCGTTGCGAGTTGACTCGTTCTTCTTCCGGGAGATCTGTTCGGGCGCCAGGTACGCATTGGCTGTCGTCCCCGTCGTAATGGACATTTCGGGTGCACCGCGGTGCGATGATAGATCGAAATCCAACACGAGTACTTCCAAATCATCATCTTGATGCCAGTGATTACGCAGCATGATGTTCGATGGTCGAATATCACGATGGAGGACTCGCTCGGGCAGATGGTGCGATCTTTGTATAATGTTGGCCAACTCGACCGAAAGTCGCAAGATTGTGTTCCAACCGCCAACGATACGTTTTTCCACGGCATCTCGTAGCGTTGGACCTTCGATAAACTCCATTACTGCGAAGGCGGGAATCTCGGATGCATGCTGGTACGGAACGATTCCCGGCATGTTTTGGTCGCTCAGGATGCGCATTGAACTGACCCCGCGTCTGAATCCTTGCAGCATTTCTGGGTCATTTCGTATCCGTTCATGCAACACCTTAATTGCCGAACTCTGTCCTTCTTCATCAATGGCGCGATAGACAGTTCCAAAGGCACCGGATGCGACTTCTTCTTGCAACGTGTACCCCATCAATACATTGTTGGGCGGCTCCGTTGTAACGTACCACGCCCTGTATATTGCTTGGTCGTACTTCTTACAGAACACCTGGTATTCTTCGTACTTGTAATGATCGCCGGTATTGAGAATCCGCGTAGCTTTCGAGTTCAGCTTTTGACGGATATTCTCCGCGCCCTCTTGCACGAGCGCCGTGGGATCGGGAAGGTCCATGTCAACTGCAGGCGTGGCGCAGGGATTGATCGGCGCGGCCGTATGTTCTGGCGGGATGTACGCAAGCAAGTCCTTAAAGAAATCATCGAGTTCTGAATGTTTGCCGTCAACGTTGCGGTATTTGATCACGCGTACCCCGGCGTTTTCTGCCCACCCGTCTGTGGCCGTGTCAGTTCGGTCTGTAATCCAGAAGTGCGAACCACAATCAATGCCGTGCTCTGACAGTTGCTCTAGATGTCCACCAGTAGCAACATCGTCGGCAGAGATACCGATGAAGAGTATTGTCCGCGTTGCAAGGCAAGATTGTATGAAACGCTTGTATCCCTCATTATTAAGGAGGCCTTTCAGCTCATCATGGGTGAAGACCCAACTATTCATGTCCTCCACCACACCATGCAGGTTGGCCACGAATGCGAGTTGCGATTTAAGAAGGTGTACGTAAGGACCAGCATTAGATCCTGAAAATTCATGGAGCTTCCTTTCTCTACACACCTCTGTATGAGCACGTGTTACCAAACGATCAAGATTGAGATTCAGTACGCCTGAAATGCCAAGACGCCAGATGTTATGGTATGCGGGCGGCACGCAGGCAGTCTCAGCGCTGCTGAGCGCTGCTCGTACAGAATCCCGGTAAGACGTATTGCCTAATGCTTTCTTTAATATCTGAAATGCAATCCAGTAGTTGTTTTGCTCGCTTGCCACGTCGCGTCGGCCAAGCAGCCGATCCCTTTCCTCCTTCTCAGAGCTATTAGCTTTCTTATCAAGGGAGTCACACAATCGATCACGCAGCATAGGCCATGTTGGAAGGTTGGCCGGTACACTGAGACCGGATCCAATCCATGCCACAATTGGGGTGGTTCGCTCTCTCAGTATTGCTCGAAAATTCTCGTATGCTTCTTGGGTCTTGTCGAACATGAGATAGGTTCCGATGTGTTCTGGCTGCACGCGCGGATTGCGTGATTAAACTTTGAGGGCTAATTAAAGGTGTCCGCGGAAAAAGAAAAGGTGCCAGCCACCAAATCCAGGGACCATGGGTAGCATACACAGCTATTCCCCCCCGCTTATTTTCTTCGTCCGGCAGCGTGGTCGCATAGTCGATTCTAGACGAAGTTGTTTTGCGGCACCAGCGATCCACTGAACCGCGAATAGGGGTTAGGAATCTTTTTTAGAGACTGTGGATGAATTCGTCAACTAGGAGTGACCGAACTCAATAAGTCATTTAGAGCATATTGCGCGACCCCCGTTGCCGTGTCGGCCGCGCCGTAGTAGACCAAGAGATGATCCTCGCGGCGAACCAGGACCGTGGGAAACACGATGTCCGGCAGGAAGCCTGACCGTTCGAACTCCTGCTCGGCTACCATCACGGGTCGGGCGGAGAACCCGATCACCCGCTCCGGCTGATCCAAATCGAGCAATAATGCGGCCGCCACGTACGCGCCCACTCCTTCTCCTGTATCAGGGCTGACGTGGCCGTGAAACAAGGTGAGCCAGCCTTGATCCGTTCTGATCGGCGGCGTGCCACCGCCAATCTTCGCGGTGGCCCAAGCGACTTCCGAGCCCAACAGCCGCCGGTGGCTGCCCCAATGGCATAGATCGGGCGAGCGGGCGATCCAAATCTCGGGCGTACCGAAATGCGATTCTAGGCTGGGGCGGTGCAAGGCCACGTACTGGCCGTCGATTTTTTCCGGGAACAGCACCACGTCTTTATTCTCGGGACAAAAGATGATGCCGTGTCGCTCGAACGACTTGAAATCGGAGGTCGACGCCAGCGACGTAACCACACCATGTTCCGAGACGGCCACGTAGGTGAAGTAGAATCGATCGTCGATCCGCGTGAGCCGAGCGTCTTCAACACCAAAGGTCTCGTAACGGTTGGCCGGCAGGAACGCTTCTTCACCGAAAGAGTCGATGGTTAATCCATCGCGGCTGAAGGCCACAAGCAGCCACGAAAGAAAGGTGAGCCGAATCTGTCCGCTGGATTTGATTCTGACCATGCGTGGATCGATCGGCTCAACCTCGTCCTCACGCCGCCAATCAATCGCTACGCCGCCCTGACGCCAATTCCAATAAGGCAAAGCGACGTAGCCCTTGCGAGTCTCGCTCGGCCGCTCGGCCACGCGAACCAAGAGTGCGACACCGTCGTCGAAGTCGATGGCCGCCGGATTGAAGGTTCCGACGACCTCGAACCGCTCGAACCGCGGTTGCACGTCGGCCGGCCGCAACAGGCAGCGGGTGAGAATCCGCTTGGGTTTCGCCTTCATGCTGCACTTCCTCTAGGTTCCTGATCCTTCTCCATTGCCCGCTATCTCGGCGGCGCGGCGGAAGGCGGCCAACGAGCTTTCCACCATTTTCAACTCGGCCAGCGAGAGCAAAAATGCCAGCGTTGATTCGGCACCCTGATTTTCGTTGACTCGATCTGAGTGCAGACCGTCGTAGCAGCCACCGGTGCTAGCGTCGTATAGTTCCAATCCCAGGTCGTTACGGCCCAAGAACCACTCGAAGGCCAGCCGAGCTTCGTTCAGCCAGCGGGAATCTTCGGTGGTGCGATAGGCCTCAACACAAGCCGAGACCATGGCCAAGGCTTCGATCGGTTGCTGGTCGAAGACGGCTCGCTGTTCGCCCCGCCGATAGAATCCATTGCTACCAATGGGCCGAAAATGGCCCCGCTGTGCCCGCTGCAACTCGGCAAGCCAACCGAGGGTTCGCAGTCCGATCTCCGTGGCCTTGGCGTTACTGGTCCAATAGCCGCTGAGGATCAGCGCTTGCGGCAGCCGGGCGTTGTCGTAACTGAGATTGTCCTCGAACCACGGCCAATCGTCGGTAGCG
>CAZISU010000225.1:0-7894 GCA_964541935.1 uncultured Planctomycetaceae bacterium
CAACTTCTAGTAGCGGGTCGAATCTGTGTGCCGAAAGTTCGGCGTTTAGGGTAATGTTACCCCCCCTGTCATTGCAGTTGTTTACCATATGTCGGATGGCTGGAACCAACCCGAGTTCATCTAGGATAGGGGGTCTGAGCCCGCTTATCAAGTGGCGTGCTTCAATAACAGTTTTTCTTATCAATTCCTGGCACGTTCCCAGGATGGATTGGGCACGGTCGCTGAGGTCTAGTTCGGTCTGCAGCAAGGTCTCAAGTTGCATCTGTGCGCCTGTTGCATCTTGTACCAGCCCATCGTGTATTTCGTAGGCGGTCAAACGGCGATCGCGTTCGTGTGAATCGATCAAGTGCTCCATGTGCCGGCTTTTGGCCCGCAGGTCGTCTTCGGCCTGTTGTCTACGAGTAATGTCAACCGCCACGCCTGCCGCGCCCACGATTTCGCCGTCTGGTCCGTGCAGAGGCCCTTGCCAGTTTTCAAATGCTACGCCTTTGGTGCCCATTTTTGTTTTTTCGGTCGAGCAAAAAGATTCTCCTTGCAGCGACCGCTGCAACATTTTTTCGAACTTAGGATTATCTCTGTGTATTTCTAGCAAAGATTGACCTTCGCACTCGTCCGATTTGCGACCGATAGACTCTAGTCCCTTGCCCTCGCAAATCAGTAGTTTTCCATTGCGGTCAACTGCCCAAAGCAGTAGCGGTGCATTGGCCATGATCGAGTTGAGCAGTTCTAAACGGGCTTTGGGTGAAAAGCCGTTGTTTGATCCATAAACTTTTTCTTTTTCAGCGGCGGTTATCATGTTATCGCTTGTCTGAAATTCCCGTTCCTTCACTTATTTCTCCGGAAAGCCCGCGTTCCTACAGAGGTAGTGACCTTTCCCCATCAATATCCCCTCTTATTTATTATTTGCTTGACCCTCTTTAATCATAGCAGAATTCTCCAATAGGTGGAGTCCCCTGTCGAAAAAACGGGGTACAGGCTGTTAGGCAATACCCCGTCAGTTGGAATGTTTCGTTCTGTGGAACTGTATGCGACCACCCCGTGAGATGTGGACTTTTGTTACAAACGTCTCGAAATGCCCCTTGTATTGCATAAATACCTTGCAATCGGCTCAATATGCTTGTCCGACAAGGTTTGTGTAGAATATCGAGAAAAGGCTAGCCAGTTCCATGTCCCCCGGTGGTTGAACTGCTAATCATATTGCATCTATCCGTGGCGCGAACCCCTCACACGAAGGAAAAAGATGAATCTTCTGGGGCGTTTTCGGTGGCTTGGGATATAAACATGCGTCAGCACATAAATAATCATTACGGGTTTCAAGATTATCCAAACGTGGAGATTGTGTCGGTCGGCCGTTTTTCGCAGTAAGTGCCAGCAAAGAGTGTAAAAACTTTTCTTTCAAGCAAAAGGCAAATCCCTCTTGCTTTTACCGGCCCTGTTTTTTACATTTGAACGAAAGACGTTTTCTAATTCTGCATTCCAATTGTTCTTACGACTCATAAAGGAGCACCAGAATCATGACTACCCCCCCATTATTCGCCGAGATTTTCTCAGCCGCCTCGGATTGGGAACTATTTCCGCCGCAGCGACAATTGGTCTTGCCGAAAATATTCTTGCCGACGAGGCCAAGAAGGAGTGGAAGCCGATTTCTGATCGGAAGATCCGTGTGGGCGTCGTGGGATACGGGGTCTGCCGCTTTGGCGCGGCGTTCGGGTTCCAAGACCATCCCAACGTGGAAATCGTGGCTGTCAGCGATCTTTATCCAGAAAGGCGTGCCGGCCTGATGAAGGCTTGCCGTTGCGAGAAGTCCTACGAGTCGCTGGAAAAGCTGGTCCAGGATCCGACGATCGAGGCCGTTTTCGCGGCCACCGACGCGCCCAGTCATGCTCGTCATTGTGCCGAGATCGTCAAGCATGGCAAGCACGCCATGAGCGCCGTACCGGCCGCCTTCGGTTCGATCGAGGACGGCGAGAAGTTGCTCGAGGCCGTCGAGAAGACCGGTCAGAAATACATGATGGCCGAAACCAGCACGTTCCATGCTGACCTTTGGGCCATGCGTCAGATCTACGCTGCCGGTGGTTTCGGACGGCTGATTTATTCAGAAGGCGAATACTATCACTACTTCCCCACGCCCTTGGCTGCCTACAAAGAGTGGCGAACGGGATTGCCGCCGCAATGGTATCCGACCCACGCCACGCCATATTATATTGCAGTAACCGGGAAGCGATTTACCGAGGTTTCTTGTAATGGATTCCGTGGCAGCTTGCCGCACTTCAAGCCCGAAAGCAACCAATTCAAAAATCCCTTCGATAGCGAAACGGCCATGTTTCGTACCAGCGAGGGCGGTTCATCGCGGATGAACACTTGCTGGGGTATTGTGGGAGCACACGGTGAAATTGGACGTGTATTCGGCGAGAAGGGCTCGATGAAGGGCATGGATTATCAAGGCAACATGAAAGAACTGCCGAACCTGGCCCGACCCAGCTTACCGCCTGGAGTGCGTGCCGGTGGACACGGTGGATCGCACGGTCGGCTGACAAACGAGTTTATTATGTCGATTATCGAAGACCGCCAGCCGCTGGTGAACGTCTACGAGGCCCTGGCCATGACGATACCGGGTGTCGTAGCGCACCAGTCGGCCTTGAAGGATGGCGAGTTGCTGAAAATTCCGCAGTATTTGCCGCCGAAGAAGGCGTAATGCCGCGTAATATTAAATTGCCGAGCAGTAAACGTGGCGTTTTGCGGCGTACTTGCGAGGGGGGCAGTACCTGGTGTATGATGGGCGACTGTAGCTTATGAACAAGGCAACAGTATCCCATTTTACACGGGGCGTGGCAGATGCCTGGTACGATAAACGGTATTGGAACTTGGTATTACGGGAAGCGTAACCACCGTAGCGAGGGCGGAGTCTGCGAGTTCTGCGGGCAGTCGGCCCAGTTGCAGAGCTACGAAACGCGGCATTGGGTCGTGATTTTTTTCGTGCCGATAATTCCGCTGGGGTGGAAGCAGATCATCGGTGAATGCCCTCTGTGCCAGCGGCACCGCGTTATTTCTCTGAAAGAGTGGCGGGAGATCGAACAGAAGACCACTCGTGAGGCAATAGGTCAAGTTGACGAAGCGCCCGACGATCCAAAATCGGCGGTGAATTTTCTAGACACGCTAACGGGCTTTGGACGTTTGGACGAGGCGGCCGACTATGCCAAGGTTATGGGCCAGCAGTTCGGCGAAGATGCCGAAGTGCAACTGTATCTGGGCGGCTGGTACACCCATTTTGGACGAGTGGAAGAGTCGAAGAGCCATTTCGCCAATGCCCTTGCGCTTGCTCCAGAAGACCAGCAAGTTCGACGGGCGGTCATCGTTTCTCACGTTCAACAAGGTGACCTCGAGCGCGCGACGCAGATGTTGAAGTCGCCGCAAACTGAATTGAGCAAGGACGACGCCGAATTGATGATGTATTTTGGTGACGTTTTTGCGTCGCGTGGCGAGCATCAGACGGCTTTGGGCTATTACGACACGGCTTTGCAGTGGAACGAGTCGTTGCATCATAACCAGCAGCTTGGCCGACGGGTGAGAAAATCGGAAAAGGCCGTCGGTTGCCGGACGCGGCGGATTCCGTCGAAGTCGTTCGATAAGAAGCCCTGGTTGCTGCTTGCCATGGTTGCGGCTACCGTGATATTCCTCCTGGTGGGCTTTAATTACTATCGCAAGATCAACCGTCCCTTGCACGTGGTAAACAATCTGGCCGTGGCAGCCGAACTCGATATCGACGGCGAGCATTTGCTGGTCGTCCCGCCCGGCGGTCACGTGGAAACAACCGTTTCGGAAGGAAGCCACAAGGCCGTTTTTAAGTGCGAAGGCAAAGAGGATGACGAGGTTGCTTTCGCGATAGATGCGGATTTCAACCAGCGGATATTCGACTCGGCCGTGTATGTCCTTAACGTGGACGGGGCCGCCGATATTCTCTATCAGCGGGTGCTCTACAGTCATCCGCCACGTGAGGACGGCAATTCGCATCGAATCATGTTCGGAAAAAAGTTTCTGAAGATCAAGGGCATCGACTTTGTTTTTACAGATCCGCCCGATGAAATTGAACTGCCCAGCGGATCTAATTCCTGTGTTAAAACGGCTGTGAGTGTTTTGAAGTGTTTGCCTAGCGAGGGCTTTTACTGCTTAGCGGAAGGCACGGGCGTCGAAGAACAGATGCGTTATGCCGAGCACCATCTGTGGCGGTGTCCCGAGGATGCGGGGCTTATGGTGGCGTACTGGCAGCTTAACCTCAGTGGCGAGCATTTGGACCGCTGTTTACGGTTTTTGGAAAGAGGCTTGCAGCGAAAGCCCGTGGCCGTATTATGGCACCGGGCTTACCAGAATTTTTGCGAGCTAAGCGAGAAGGATGACGAGCTGGTATCGAAATACGACGGATTTGTGCGGGATGAACGTTTCCAGGAACCTTGTGAGCATTCGCTGTTTTTGTATCTCAGAGCCATGCTCGAAGATCAAGTGCCTTTGGCCGAGGGGTTCTTGAAGGCGTCGATCGAAGCGGACTCCTCAAACAAATATCCACTGCGAGCGATGGCGAATTTCAAACTCCGAGCGGGAGACTATGCCCAGGCCAAGCCTTTTGCGGACGAAATACGGAAACTTGATGCGGGCGAACAACCCGATTCGGTGCTGTGGCTATTGCGGTTTGCGCTTGGAGAACACGAGGAGCTATTGCGCGAGACACGAGCCGCTTTGGTAGCCGCTCCGGAAGATTACGATTTACATGCCGATCTGCTTCGAGTTCTAATGGCAATGGATCGTCGAGATGAGGCGGAGGCAGCCCATCAACTGTTTGTGTGTGTCAACGAACAACCTCAGCAAAAGACTGCGGGCTTAGCCGCCCCGGGCGATCAGTTTGACGACAAAACATGGGCCACGCTCTACAGCAAGCGAATCATATACTACCTGGAGGGCAAGTTGGATTCCTGTCTCTACTGTTCGAAAAGAATGAACGAACAAGTGGAGTGCCCGGGTGTGCTTGCCTCTGCTTACATGGCTGCTGGTAATTCGACAGAAGCGAGCAAGATTATCAAAAGCATGGAACCCGGAAGTCGCGCCAACTTCATGCTGTGTCTGTATCTATCTTGGCGTGAAAATGGCAATCAGAGTGGGGCGGCATCCGCATTCGAAGATGCCTTGGCAGAGTTGGCGAGCGAGGAGTGCGGCCTTGTCGGGTTGGCAAACATTCTGCGTCAGCAAATGTCGCCGACAATTGATGAGATATTGGACGAAGATATCGACCGCGAGGCCACCTTGCTTATGCTGGTGGTCCTGGCCGATCGGTTTGTTCAACACCGCGGCGAGTTCTTAAACAAAGCCGAGAAGATTAATCTTCCGCTGGACTTTCCCTATCATCTCATAGACAGGACAATCAAGCGGCTTAGAAAGCAGCGGGCGTCCTGATGTATCACGTGTGCGGGTTAGGGGCTCTACAAGCTTTCTGGGGGCAGATTTTCTTTGTTGTGGCCCATAGTTGACCCTTTCGCCCCCCCCGCTTGGGAAGTTATAATGAATTTCTTGCCGGTCAACTCTCGGCAGCTTTTCTGATCGTTTTAATCATTCTTTCTTTTCGTTTGGGCGTGTGGGTTCTTTCATGACACAAAGCAAGCGTATAGCCGAAAACACGATCGTCGTAATCTTGGCTGCCGGCAAAGGCACGCGCATGGGGCGTAGCGACCTGTGTAAGGTCTGTTTCGATATCGATTCGGTCCCGGCCATCAACCGCACGATCAACGCCTTCAGAAAGCAGCGGTTTTCGCGTTTTCTCTTGATCGTGGGCGAAAAGGCCGAGCAAGTGCTCGACACGGTTGGACGCGAGAATGAAGGCGTGATGTACGTCTACCAAAGCCCGCAATTGGGAACGGGCCATGCCGGAAGAATCGCAGCCGATGCCCTTGCGAATATGGGCTACGAGGGGCACGTGCTGGTTGCGATGGGCGACAAGTTTGTCGAGGAAGAGGCCATCGAAACGCTGGTTTCCGGATACGTCAAGCAGCAGTCGGACATGACGCTGCTGACCTTGCCGCGTCCCAAGGGATCGGATGCACCGGGTGGACGCGTGCTTCTGGACGATTCGGGGCAGGCGATGGATATTATCGAACAGGCCGACATTGCTCGGCAGACGATTGTCGACGAATTGCTGCAATCGATCAGTAAGGCTAAAGGGGACGGAAACAGCAAGGCAATTTCTCCGCGGACAATTCAGGCGATTGTGGATAAGTACATTCCCAAACCCGAGAAGCAAGCTGTGGCCGTTCCCGAGCTTGTCGAATTGATCGAGGACGGCGGTAAGAGTGTCGAGCGCAAGGCTCTTAGGGCGCTTTTGGATTCGCCCCGTTATCACTTGCAAGTTGGTTCTCAGCGCTGCACGGCCGAGCAGATCGAGCGAATGTGTACTGGTTTGAATCCCAGTATGTATCTGTTCCGCTCTGACGTGTTCTATCACGGCATGGGGCTCTTGAGCAACGACAATGCGCAGGGCGAATACTATATTACCGACGTGGTGAAATCATTGGCCGGGGTGTGCGACGACAAGGGAGATCCTCGCTACAAGATCCGCTCGGTTCCGGCCGAGACGGCCGATTGGGTGCAGGGCTTCAACTCGCCCGATGAATTGTTGGCGATTGCGGATTATGTGCGTCGCAAGAAGCTATCGCGTAAAAAGACACAACCGAGCAAGGGTCGGCCCGGCTTGAAGAAGAATCAGTTTTGCACGGTTCGCGAGTGGTTGGCCAAGATCGAGGCCGGCAAGCCCAGCTTGCGGCGTTGGCTGACGAGCATCTACGGCCCCCATGAAGATTTGCACCGCCGCAAGTCCAAGGATATTGTTTCGGTTTTGAAATGCTACGGGAAGAAGTTTGGCTTCGACCAGAAGGTTTGCATTATTCGCGCGCCGGGGCGGATCAACCTGATGGGCCGGCATGTGGATCACCGCGGCGGCTCGACCAACTTTCTGGCCATCGACCGCGAGACCGTGGTGGTGGCCGGTTTGCGCGACGATAATAACGTGGTGGCGGTGAATACCGAACCGCGCAAGTTCAAGGCGGTCGAGTTCAATATACCGGAACTGATCGGACGGTTCGCTTGGAGCGATTGGGTGAATTTCGTCAATAGCGATTGGGTACGCGATCTGCTTTATAACGCGGTCGGTGATTGGGGGAATTACATCAAGGCCGCTACGTTGCGTTTGCAGCACCAGTTTCAGGATATTCAGATCAATGGGCTGAACATGGCGGTCAACGGTAACGTGCCAATTGCCGCGGGCTTGAGCAGCAGTTCGACGCTGGTTGTGAGCACGCTTCAGGCAACAATCGCGCTTAATAATTTCGATCTGACCAGCCAACAGTTTATCGACCTCTGCGGCGAGGGCGAATGGTTCGTGGGCTCGCGTGGCGGAGCCGGCGACCATGCGGCCATTTATCTAGGGCAACGCGGCAAGTTGGCAAACGTTTCCTACCTGCCGTTTCGGGTGGAGCGGATTATTGACGCGCCCAGCGACTATCAGGTGATTATCGCCAACAGTCATATTAAGGCCACCAAGAGCAGCACGGCCAAGCATACGTTTAACGAAAAAGTAGCCAGCTACAATCTGGGCCTGGCCGTTCTTAAGCAACGTTGCCCTCAGGTTGCGCACGCCGTGGAATATGTTCGCGACATCGATCCCGTGCGCATCGGCTGCGCCACTAGCGAGATCTATCGTATGTTGCTGAAGGTTCCACAGTTCATGACCCGCAAGGATTTTCGGGCCATGCTCTCCAAGTCAAGCCATGAGATGATGGAGACCAACTTTGCAACGCACGCCGAGCCGGAATATTACAACCCGCGTGGCGTGCTGCTCTTCGGCGCGGCCGAGATT
>CAZISU010000226.1:0-7894 GCA_964541935.1 uncultured Planctomycetaceae bacterium
GTTATTGCTTGAGACCTGGACATTGATCATTGGGCCTTGGGCATTCTTCATTCCTAATTCATTCTTCATTCCTAATTCATTCTTCATTCCTAATTCATTCTTCATTCGAGCTTCCTAATTCGTCATTCCCCCTCACTCCCATGCAAATAATCCTAGTCCTAGCAATCCTGGCCGCTTTGGTGATCTCCGAAAACGCGCCTAGCCAGCCCGTCGCCGGGGCGAGCGTCCGCTTGACGCTTGCCGCCGTGGCCATGCTGGCGGTGCCGCTGTTCGCGGTCGTATCCTCGGGTCTTATCTCGCGGCGAGTGCGGAACGATTTTGCCGACGAGCGTCTTCTTAAACGTTATCGTCGCATGAAGTTCATGCATCTGGCCTTGTGGCTGGCGGCAGCCGGCGGCGTGGCCTATGGGTTGGATTGGGCCCAGTTGGTCCGCTACAACTGGAATATGGAAAACGCTTTTCTCGCCGACGAATTGCTGATCCTGCTGCCGGTAATGTTGCCGCTGGTGCTTTCTTGGGCTGCATTTTACGACGCCGACCGGGCAATTATTACCGGACACGTTGCCGCGACTGAAACGCCGCCGCCGTTCATCTCACGCGCACGCTACGTGGCCGTCCACGCCCGGCACTATCTGGGCATCGTGCTGGTCCCGCTATTGGTGATCCTTGCCGTGCAAGACGGGGTAAAGCTGCTGGCCCCGCAACTGCTCGAAGGCGAACGGGCCATGGCCGTTTTTGTGCCGGCTTTGGCCATTTTGCTGGCGGCATTTCCATTGCTGCTGCGATTTGTGTGGCAAACGCGGCCACTACCCCAGGGGCCGCTCCGCGACCGACTCGAAACGACCGCTCGTCGCGCGGGCGTGGGCTTGCGCGATATTCTCGTCTGGGAAACCAACTCTCTGGCGGTAAACGCCGCGGTGGCCGGCTTTTTCCCGCAGCTGCGCTACGTATTCATTACCGACGGGCTGCTGGAAATGTTCAACGACGAAGAAATCGAAGCCGTGTTGGGACACGAATTGGGCCACGTCCACCACCGCCATCTGCTTATGCGGATTATAGCGATGCTTGCGCCGCTGGGCCTATGGCTGCTGCTGGGACAGGCGTTCCCACAGTGGGTAGACGGGGCCGTCGCATGGGTCGAATTTTCGCTGGGCAATTCGTCACTCGTACTTGGTCTGACGGCGGTGGCCCTGATTGGAATCCATGCAGTTGTAATTTTCGGCATGTTCTCCCGCATGCTGGAAAAACAGGCGGATATTTTTGGGTGTCGTGCCCTGGCGGAAGAATTTGGAGACGAATCGGTCGATATTTACTTGCAAGCACTGGAAAAACTGGGGGCCGCGTCTGGAAATCGCAACCGCTGGAGTTGGCAACACGGTAGTATTGCCAGCCGTGTGGAATTTCTTTCACAAACCATGCAGAACCCACAACACGAGCTATGTTTTTTCAGACGGATCCAAGTGCTAGGCAGCTTACTGGCCACCCTTACGATTTTTCCAACGCTGTATTTGCTTCTTTTTGGCTAGTACTGCCACGCACAATCGGAAAGACCCCCCCAGCCCGACGTAGCTTTCCCAAAAGAATTACTTTGCCTAGTCGATACACTTTATATTAGCCCAGCCTCATGACGATGGGAAAGATAGACAGGAAGACTTCTGAGAGAAAGCCCTAGCGAAATCGCCCCAAGCGAAATTACAGAGCCAAGGGTGGGAGGAAGCCGCTTGCATGAGAACTAACCGCAAGATCGACCGAAAGGCATAAGGAAAATGATCGACACGACACTGGACCATCGGGTATTCAGCGCCCTCGAAACTAGCTCGCATTTGCAAGGTAGAAAATTACGTTTCGAGACTGAAGAAGGACGTGTTACGCTTCGAGGCATGGTCCGGACATATTTTCAAAAACAGATGGCCCAAGAGGCCATTCGGAATATAGACGGCGTCGACGAGATATCCAACGAGTTGGAAGTCGGAGCCATGCGCTAGACGGCTGCATGAGAAACTCAGGCAGCCGCCCTGACGGACTTGGCTGGTGATTGATCGTCATTCATTTGACAGATCATTCTCCAGGCAAGTCCGTTTTTTTACTGAGGCATGAGGTTTCAGGCATGAGGATTGGGGAAAATATCTCATACCTTAGTGCTCACGCCTCATTCTTTCCTGCCCATTACCGCCTCGACGCGATCACGACACGCGGGGAAGCGGTCAGAGAGCGAACAGGCTTGGAGCACTTCACAATTGTGCTCGGACAGGCCGGACAGCCGGATGACACCTCCGTGTCGATGGACCCTTTGGCACAAACGAAGCAGTTGGGAAACCAATTGGCTCCCCAGAACCTCAACGTCGTCCATTTCCAAAACAACACGGTAAATGAGGTGCTTTTCCAGCAATGACCAGATCCGTTCGTCCAGTCGGTCGCTTTCGAACGGATCGGAGGCAATATTATCGAGTTTGATAAATAACCATCCCGGCCCGCGTTCCACGCCCAGTTCGCATCTCTCGATCATGGCAGGCATGGCTCAACTCCTTTTTTGTAGAAAAGATGAACGATCGTGTTTCGCCTCACTCAACCGTCCTACTAATATGATAGAGAAAACGCCGCAACATTCAATCCGCTAATCGAGGGGGGGGTCTATTCACGATCCGCTCAATTTCGTTACGATTGCTTTCATGAACAAAAAACAACTACACCAACTGGCCCAGCAACTCCGCGACGGCCGGCTCTCGGTCGACGATTTCACCGACCGACTTGCTAGCAGTGGTATCGCCGACGTGGGACACGCCCAAGTCGATCTAGACCGCGACCGCCGCTGCGGCTTTCCCGAGGTAATTTTCGCCGAAGGCAAATCCATCGAGGCCCTGTGCCGCATCGTGGCCGCCATGCGCGAACACGGTATCGACGTTTTCGCCACGCGCATGTCGCCCGAGCAGGCCCAGGCCCTGGAAGATCAATTTCCCGCCGGGAAATACAACCCTACGGCTCGCACCTTTCGACTCTTGCCCGAGGCTGAATCAAAAGACAGCCCAGGGAAAGGCAGCCCAGAGACAACAGATGCGGATAGCCCCAAAGGTCGCGTGGCCATTGTGACGGCCGGCACGAGCGATTTGCCCGTCGCCGCGGAAGCCCTCGAGACGGCCCTTTGGACGGGCGCCCAGGTCGAACTGGTTCAGGATGTCGGCGTTGCCGGCCCGCACCGACTCACGGCCAATCTGCCACTGCTGCAAGACGCCGACGCCGTGGTAGTGGTGGCCGGCATGGAAGGCGCTTTACCGAGCGTGGTCGGCGGTCACGTTGCCTGTCCGGTAGTGGCGGTTCCCACCAGTGTCGGTTACGGGGCCAGTTTCGATGGCGTGGCCGCGCTCTTGGGCATGCTCAATAGTTGCGCCTCGAACGTCACGGTCGTCAACATCGACGCAGGCTTCAAGGGCGGTTACGTGGCCGGGCTGATCGCTAAGAACGCCGCGCGAGCGAGAGAGGCATCATGACACCGACCAACCTACCAAAACTGCCGCCGCGCGACCCGCAAGCCCACAAGGGCACGTTCGGCACGGCTCTGATCGTGGGCGGCAGTCGCGGTATGAGCGGCGCGATAGCCATGGCCGGCATGGCCGCCTTGCGCGGCGGGGCCGGGCTGGTGCGTCTGGCCGTGCCGGAAAACTGCCTCGACACCGTGGCCCAGTTCAACCCATGCTACATGACAACGCCGCTGCCGGCCGACTCCGGTGGCCGCATTGCTACCGCCGCGTGCGACGCGATCATCGAACTGTCCACATCGGCCACGGTACTGGCCTTGGGCCCGGGCCTGGGTCGGTCGGATGAACTTGACGAGCTTGTGCCGCGGCTATACCGGCGGATCGAGCAGCCCATGGTGGTCGACGCCGACGCGCTGAACGCCCTGTCCGATGCGCCCCAGGCATTGTCGTCGCCCGGCGGTCCCCGCATACTTACGCCGCACCCCGGCGAGTTCGCCCGACTGTACGGCCGCATACCGCGCTCGGACGAAGATCGCATGGCGGCCGCTGCCGAACTGGCCGGCCGCACGGGCGCCGTGGTCGTGCTCAAGGGTCATCACACTTGCGTCAGCGACGGGGTTACAACCACACTTAACACGACCGGCAACCCCGGCATGGCCACCGGCGGATCGGGGGACGTGCTCACCGGGCTGATAGCCGCGCTTTGCTGCCAAGGACTTTCCATGCTCGATGCGGCCCGCCTAGGCACGCACCTGCACGGTCTGGCGGGCGACCTGGCCGCCAAGCATCTGGGACAGGTATCCCTGATAGCCACCGATCTAATCGACGCCTTGCCCGAGGCCATCAGAACCGCTTCCTGACAAGAAACGCAGCAGTCACTTCACTCGATCTATAGCCCGACGCAGGAACTGATAATGCGGGGCAAGCATCGCGAAACCGTCGGTCAGTCGATTGACGAGCTTGCGGCTGAACAGCGTCTTGTCGATCTCACGGTTGGCAATCAGGCAGATGTTTTTGCGGTCGTACCACGCACGCACGGCCGGTGGCTTGTCCTCGTCGAACGATTTTTTGTATAGATCGCCCACCAATTCGAATGTTCGCTGACGTGCCAAGGGGGCGATCAGTTCGGTAAAACCCGCGGGGTCTTCGTCGATCAGCCCGCGAATCTCGCGCATCAATCGCGGCGCCGCTTGATAAAAGCCCATCCCGTAACGGTAGCCCGTGGGCATAAGTTCGAAGAAGTATCCGCATTCGGTTGTCGACCAGTCCTTGCACGGCCGCTTGAAGACGATCCACATACAGCCCCGATACGGCGACTTATCCTTGCAGAACCGCGTGTCGCGATAAATCCGCGAAATCGTTTTGTTAATCGCCGGCCGCGTCTCGAACGCCGGATCGATATCCGACATCATATCGCCCAAATCGCCGACCAAAGCCCGCAGGGGTTCGAGCAGATGCTGTTCGTAACGCTCCCGATTCTTCTCGAACCAGCCCTTGTTATTATTCTTCAAAATATCGCCGAGAAACCGCAGCGACTCTTCGGAAAACCCAGTAAACATACCATGCTCCGCTATGCAAAAACCCGTTCATTGATCATTGGACATTGAACCTTGATCATTCTACCCTCATTCCTCGTCTCCCCCCATCGTCCCTGCCCGCCCAATCGAGCCTTTACCAAAACGGTTCAAAATTTCATCCGTAACCGAATCCAGCTTACCTTGCCGTCGCCGTTCTTCCTGGTCGAACAGCAGCCCTTGCGATTGGCCCAACTCGTCGAAACCGGAAACGCCCATGCCCACCAGACGCACCGCAGGATGGTTCTTCGGCAAACGGTTCGCCAGCATCTCGGAGGCCGTGCGCCAAAGCTCGTCGGTCAGGTCGGTCGCCTCAGCCAGCGTCTGGTTGCGCGTGACGGTGCGAAAATCGGCGAAACGGACCTTAATATGCACCGTGCGGGCCGTCAAGCCATGGCGGCGCAACCGACGGGCCACCTGCTCGGTGAGCTGCAACAAACAGGCCTGCAAGGTCTGCATGTCGGCGATGTCGGTCGCAAAGGTCGTCTCGTGCGAGATCGACTTGGCCTCGTGGTCGGGCACAACCGAGCGATCGTCGATGCCGTGGGCCAGTTGCCAAAGGTGGTCGCCCATGTTGCCGAACTTGTCGCGCAGCAGATCCAGCGACGCGGCCCGCAACTGCGCGACGGTGCGGATGCCCAGCCCATCGAGCGTCTGGTTCGACACACGGCCCACGCCCCAGATCCGCGAGACGGGCAACGGGTCGAGAAACGCCTGAATGTTATTCTCGTCGACCACCACAAGCCCGTCGGGCTTGTCCAGATCGCTGGCGATTTTTGCCAAAAACATATTTGGGGCTACGCCCACCGAGGCCACCAGTTGCAGCTCGTCGCGGATCTCGTCTTTAATTCTGCGCCCGATCTGCTCGGCCGGCCCAAAAAGCCCCACACTGCCGCTCACGTCCAGAAAGGCTTCGTCCAGCGATAGCGGCTCGACCAGCGGGGTATAGCGGTAAAAAATCTCCTGAATTTCGTGCGATACGTCCACGTAGCGGTCCATTCGCACCGGCATAAACACGCCCTGGGGGCAAAGCCTGTGCGCGGTGGCCGAGGGCATGGCACTATGCACGCCGAACGTGCGGGCCACATAGTTGGCCGCCGAAACCACGCCGCGACTGTGCGGATCGCCGGCCACAATCACCGGCCTGCCCACCAACTCCGGCCGGTCCAGCTCTTCGACCGAAGCGTAAAATGCATCCATATCGACGTGAAGAATCATTTATCTACTGCAATATTTTCCGCCCCTCGCTTGCGCTTCGGGTTAGTGTTGTCGCTTCTTTTATGGTATGAAATAGAGAGACAATTGAAACCCCCAACTCGAAAAAACCGAGTCCGAAAAAACCGCCGCAAGCGGCCGGGCTAACTAAATATCTGACAACTGACAACGCACACCTCACCGGAGACCAACCATGAGCGACGAGCAAACACCCCCGCCACGGGCCAAGCAATCGGGCTGTGTCGGATGTTTCATCATGGGCTTGGCCTTGATTGGAATTGCCATCATATTGATCTCCGTCGGGGCCATCATATTGATCTCCGTCGGGGCCAGCGTGCTATTCGACATCTGGAATCTATCCGAAGGGGGGGCGGACTCGGTCGCCATCGGCAAGCCCATGCCGGGGCTGGAGTTGATGCCCATCACGCTGAACGAAAACCCGGTTTCGCTGGCCGATCTGCAGGGCAAGGTCACGCTGTTGAATTTTTGGGCCACCTGGTGCGGGCCGTGTCGGGCCGAGTTGCCCGAGATTGCTGAAATCGGTGAAGAGTATGAAGACAACGAGGACTTCTTGCTGCTGCCCGTCTCTTGCGGACAAGATAATCTGGCCCAGTTGTCGACCGACAGTATTCTCATGTTGCGCGACATGGAACTGGAAATACCCTGCTACAGCGACCCCACCGGCGAGACGCAACAAGCCCTGGCAGTCATCACCGAATCGCCACAAATGAGCCTGCCCACCACCCTGGTGCTCGACCGTAAGGGCATCGTACGCGGTGTTTGGGTCGGGTTCGGCCCGGGGCAAGGCGAACAGATGCAGAAGCGTATCGCAAAATTGTTGGCCGAGAAACCGGAAAAATGATTTTGCCGCTTGCGATATGTACACGGGTAGCCCCACAACCTATTATCCTTAGCGTCGCGGCGATTGACAACGCCCCATGTGGTGCTATCATAAGGGTTTGCGGTAATTTTTAGTCCGCCATTGATTATTCATTGAACCATACATGTGGTTCGTTTTCACGATAGTTGCGGAAGGCAACAGCATCGCATGACCCAGATCGAACAAGCCCGGGCGGGCCACGTTACGGCCGAAATGGAAACGGTTGCTCACAATGAACGGCTAGATCCGGATCTGGTGCGCGCCGAGGTCGCCCGCGGGCGAATGGTAATCACGGCCAATAAGGTCCACCTGTCGATGGGCCTTGAGCCGATTGGGATCGGCATTGCCGCGCGGACAAAAATTAACGCCAATATCGGCAATTCATCGCTATCGAGCGACCGCGAGTGCGAGCTTGCCAAGCTGCGTTGCGCGATCCGCTACGGCGCCGATACAGTGATGGACCTTTCGACGGGCACGGAAATCGACGAAATCCGTTGCCGCATAATCGATGCTTCGCCGGTGCCCATCGGCACGGTTCCCTTCTATCAAGTAGTCGAGCAGTTGGACGACATCGTCGACATGCAGCCGCGCGATTTTCTGGAGGTTATCGAGCGGCAGGCCCGTCAGGGCGTGGATTATATGACGGTCCACTGCGCCTTGCTGCGCGAGCATGTGGCCATGACAAATAAGCGGGTGACGGGCATTGTCAGCCGCGGCGGTTCGTTGGTGGCCAAGTGGATGGCCGTACACAA
>CAZISU010000227.1:0-7893 GCA_964541935.1 uncultured Planctomycetaceae bacterium
CCGTATCGTAAAGCCCCACGGCCAGGGCGGGCAACTCGAACTCGTCGTATCGCGGCGGCAGCAAAACTTCCAACTGGCGGGCCAGATCGTAGCCAAAAAGTCCCGCCGCGCCGCCTTGGAAGGGTGGCAGATCGAGTAGCGTTTCTTGCTGAAAACGCAGCAAATGCCGCTCGACATTTTCCAGCCCGCCGCTATCTTGTGGCCGCATTTGCACAAATTCAAACGGGTCGGCGGCCACGAACGAATAGCGTCCCAGACGCGGATCGAACTGTTGTCGCTCGGCCACGGCGCTATCGAGGAAAAGGCAATGTGGCAGCCGGCTCATGCGGCGGAAGGCGTCTTCCGCGGTGAGCGAGCCGGTCAGTTCTTCGACCAGGGGCAGAGACCGCGTGGGGTTCATGTATATTTAAACCCACCGTTGACGGCCAGGGTTTGGGCATTGATAAAGGCCGCCCCGGGCCCGGCCAGGAAGCGGGCTGCCTGGGCCATGTCCTCCGGCTCGCCCCACCGATCCAGTAGCGATTCGCCCTTTATTCTCTCTTGCCAATATTCCGACGCTTGGCGTCCCCAGGCCGTTTTGACCCAGCCCGGAGCCAGGCAATTGACTCGTACCTTCGGGGCCAGCGATGCCGCCAAGCTGCGCGAGAAGCCCTCGACGGCCGCCTTGCTGGTGGCGAACAACTCGCCCGCGTCGCCGCCCATCCCGCGCCCGGAACCGTCCCAGCCGACGTTGATAATCGTGCCGCCGTCGCTTTGGTTTTGCATGCGGCGGCCGACCATCCGCGATAGCCGAATTGTGGCCACAACGTCCACACGCCACAGTAATTCGAGTTTGGCTTCGAAGGTGTCGTCTGCGATTTCGCCGGTGAGGATGTCGGCCCCGGCGTTGTTGACCCAGATATCTACGCGTCCGAAATGTTCCCAAGCCCTTTGGACAAGTGCGTCTTGGCCGGCTGGCTCGCTAAGATCGGCCATTTGCAGATCGGCCGTTTGTGGAGAGTCGTCGAGGTCGGCTTTTGTAGCACCGCAGCGTTCGATAATTTCGGCCACGACGGCTTGGGCCGCCGCTTTGCTTTTTCGGGCGTGGACCAAGACGTTGGCCCCGGCCGATGCCAACTCGATGGCGATGGCCCGCCCTATGCCGCTGGACGAGCCGGTTACGACGGCCTTCTTCCCGAAAAGCTCGCTCGGCGTGGTTTGCATTTCGGGTTTTCCCTTGAAGTAGATGTTTTATATGCAATGCGGTAAGGCGGGGGCAAGTCCCGCCGCTAACATTTGTCGTATCAGCGGCCGACCGACCAATGCACGCTGGCGCCACGCGGGCGACGATGGTATCGATGGTGATATCCGTAACGCGGTCCCCAGCAGTCCGGGCTGTAGTGATATTCCTCGACAACAACCGGCCTGACTGCCGGCTGCACCACGACCTGCCTTGGCTGTGGCGGCGGGGCCTGCATGGCGGCGACTACCTGGGCGCTGACTCCCTGCTGCTTCAACGCGATCAGGTCGCCGCTTTGCGGGGGCGCGACCATGCCGTTGGCTCGAATGTGATTCACAATCAGAGAATCGTCAACGCCCGACTGCGACATCGCAATTACCTCGTTCATGCCTACAGAACCGGCGGGCACCGCGCGGCCCATCTGCTGTTCGATCATGGCTCGATTATTTGCTTCCACCTCGTCCATGCCCTGGCCGATGGCCGCACCGGTCAACGCGCCCATGCCCGCACCAATCGCGGCCCCACCGGCCGTGTTACCAACCGCGTTGCCCACAACGGCCCCCATGCCGGCGCCCAACAGCCCGCCGCCCAAGGCACCCTGGTCGGCGTGGTAGGGCGAACGGCAGCCCGAGCTGACGGCCAACAGTAGTACCGACAGAATGAGGAACGAAACGGTTCGGGGCGAGGAAGATTTTTGCTGTGACATGGCTTTTTCGGGTGGGCTGGAGATCGTCGAGCAAGGCTCGTGAAACAAAACCGCGTGCGTTGTGAATGCGAGCAAGCCCCTTATCGGAAGACGCGGATTATCGTGCCGAGAACGAGACACGTCAAGAGGAGATGGGGGCTTTGCGTAATCTGTAAGGCGAATGTGTGGCACGCTCAAAGCGCAGCGATGGGCGTGGACGGCCAATTTGATTATCAGTCACCTTTTTTACGCACATTCCGGGCGGTCCAAACTCCACCCCCACCCCCGAAAGCATTCACTTCGTCCCCAGCGACATCTCCAGTCGTCGAATCGTCAGCGGGGTGGAGCCTTTGCCTGTGATCTTAATCTCTTGCGCACCCTTGGTGTGCAATGCCGCACGCGGCACGCTCAAGCTGACCTGACGAACGGTGTCTTTTGACGTGTCGGAGAGAACTTTACATGCCTTGCCATTGACCAAAACTGTTAGGCTCGGCTGCGACGAACCTTTCGAAGCCGCCAGTCCGATCAACAGTTCGCACGGGCCGCTGGTTTCGGTTACGGGTCCAAGTCGGAAGGGGAAGACGATTTCCTTGCCGGTGACCGGCAGTGGCGGCCGATATTTTTCGCCCGGGCCGATAATGTCACGATAGGTCACGCAAACGCGCCGCGGCAACTTCTGTAGCGAATCGAGTGACGTCATGGCGTTGAGCATTTTTTTATAAACGTCGGGCGTCCAGGCCGGGTGCCCGTTTTGGAAATAGTTGAACAGGTAGACCGCGTCTGCACCGCGTGAAAGGACCGAGACGGCGGCGCCAGTGGCCATTTCGGGCGTAATGATCGAGGCCGCCCCCCCATGGCAAGGTTGATAACGAACTTCGAGCCCGCCGGTCAGTTTGGTTTTCGTGCCGGCCAGCAGTTGTCGCCACTCGGCGATGGGCATGTCGAATTCGAGCGTGGCCCAACGGGGCGTGACGACCAGTAGGTCGATAAGATCCTGCCTGGCCCAGTCGACGGCTTGCATCCCCATTTTCGTGGCCGTCTCGGGCCGCGATGGCACGCGCACGCCCAGGCTTATCGGGTGTCCCCGCTTGGCCGCGGCGGCGTCGATTTTTTTGCGCACGTCGCGCATCCACTGCGTCAGAATGGGGGCCCCTTCAGCTTCCTTGCCGGCGCTGAAGAGATACGGCTCGCGCATGAAGTCCAGTTCCAGCCCGTCGATGTCGTAGCGCTCGAGAGTTTCCTCGATGAGTGCCATGAAATAGTCGCGGACCTCGGGGCGAGCGTAGTCGAGGCAAGTCGCATAGTAGCCGGTGCAGTTTTTGCGGGCAAATTGCGGGTTCTTTTTCCAAAACTCACCGTGGAAAGGGTGCGTGGGAATATCGTTGCAATGGCAGTCGTTCATGCGCAGGGTGATCCAGGGCGAAATGCCGCGCTGCCGACAGCGTTGTGCAATACGGGCCGGGAAGTCGACGCCCTGGCGATGAACGGCCTGCATGTTACCGATGCCCTGGCGGTAACGTTTCACATCGGCCGGGCGCATTGGAGCCAGAAACGGTTGGTCGTCGGGGCCGTCCTGATCATAGCCATCCCAGAATGAGTTCCAGACGTCGCTGTGATAATTTGTGCGGCGAGAATTCGTGTTACATAGAAACGTGGTCACCCCGGCGTCGGCCATGACGTCGATATAGCGATCGATGACCTCACCGGCCTTGCCCTCGGGAATGTCTTGATACCAGAAGAAATTCGTACAGTCTTCGTTGTGGAAGAGTTCCTTTTTTGCTTCGGCTTGCAGGTCGACCGCCGAGACGAGTGTCGTAAAGAGGGCGAGACAGAACAACGACACGTTGCGAAAGAATCGGGATTGGGGGAATTGTCCGGTCATTTTTACAGCCTCGGTAATTGTTCGGCGTGAGAGTGGCGGGAATATTCGGGGTTGAGATAACGATTGTACTGTAGTTTGCGGGTGGAATCAAATCGCCAAGCCCCCGTTGTTACGGCAGCCGATCCACCCGCCGTATCGGCCGCCGGGTTGCTTTTGCTTACTCGGTCGATTACTCTGGTAGGTTACCTGCACACTCCTCGCTTTTACCCGGCATTTCTAAGGAGAAATTGGTTGATGTCCGAGACCCCGAAACGTTGGAACCACGAGCTGACTTGGTATCATTGGTTAGTAGTCATAATCGCTTCATGCGCTTGGTTGTTCGACTGCATGGATCAGCGCATTTTCGCCCTTGCTCGGCAACCGGCGCTAGCCGAGTTGCTTGGTGATGCCAGTAGTGAGATGGTCAAGAGCTGGGCCGGTTATGCAACGGCAAGCATGATGATCGGTTGGGCCACCGGTGGGATCATCTTCGGTGTCATGAGCGACCGGCTGGGCCGCGTGAAGACTATGATTATTACCCTGCTAATCTACTCCGGGTTTACCGGTCTTTCTGGCATATCTAATACATGCTGGGATTTCCTGGCTTATCGGTTCCTCGTCGGCTTGGGCGTGGGCGGCATGTTCGGCGCAGCCACCACGCTGGTAGCCGAGAGTGTGCCCGCCCGGTTTCGCGCCATCGCGCTCGGTTCGCTTCAGGCATTGTCGGCCTTAGGAAACATTATAGGCTCGTTGATTAGTACCCAGATTCAGCCCAGCAACCCGGATTTCCTTATGGGAATGGCCGGATGGCGGGTGATATTCTTTGTCGGCATCATACCGGCACTGTTGGTAGTTCCCATCGCCTTATTTCTGCGCGAGCCGGAACCCTGGAAGGAAGCTAAACGACGGATTAAAGAGGGGGCTGATCCTTCAAAACATGCCGGGTCTATTCCCGATTTGTTTAAAGACCCCACCTTGAGGCGGAATACGCTGGTTGGTGTATCTCTGGGATTGTCTGGCATGGCCGGTTTGTGGGGCATCGGCTTCTTCTCACCAGAACTGATTTCAACAGCCTTGGAAGGCGAATCATCGCAAGTGGTCGACCATGTACGTGGAGTCGGTACTGCGCTGCAGGACGTGGGCTCGTTTTTTGGCATTATGGCATTCACGGTTATTGCCACATGTTGGGGCCGCAAACCGGCATTTTTCTTGGGATTCCTCGCCTGCCTGGTCTCGACCATCTTCGTCTACAACAATCTGCGCGGAGCGTCGGACGCCTATTGGATGCTGCCGATGATGGGTTTCGCACAACTGTCCGTCTTCGGCGGATACTCGATCTATTTCCCCGAACTGTTTCCTACTCGGCTGCGTGGTACGGGTGTGGGTTTTTGTTATAACACGGTAAGATACCTGGCCGCCGGTTTCCCGCCGATGCTTATGTCGCTCAACTACATGCTTGTCGAACAAGGTGTCGAGGATTCATTCCGCATGGCGGCAACGATTATGTCATCGGTCTTTGTTGTCGGCATTATTACCCTTATCTGGGCCCCAGAAACCAAAGGCATGCCGTTGCCTGAATAGAGCCGCGGGCAACCCAAACGCTCAGAAGCGTTCGATAACAGTCCACAAATGGGTAGCGATTGGTTTAACGCCGATTGCTGCCCATTTTTTTATGACGCTTCGGGTTAGTATACAGGTCTCATCCCTCGTGCCGCGATAGGCAATGCGCTTCGTGCATCGCAAAGCTGGTTATCCATTCGTTGATCTCGTCTCGCACCCGACGGAAAGTGTAGAGGATCTCGTCGTCGTCGCCCTCCGCCATGGCGGGGTCGTCGAAGGGGACGTGCAGGCGGTGTATCGCGTCGCCCAGGAACACGGGGCACTGCGATTCGATCGATTCGTCGCAAACGGCAATTACGTAATCGAAACTCTGCCCTTGGAACTCGTCGATCGACTTGCTGCGATGGCCCGAAATGTCCACGCCCAACTCTTTCATCACGGCGACCGCCCGCGGGTTGAGGCCCGTCGGTTGCGAGCCGGCGCTTTCGACTTCGAAAATGTCGGGGGCCGTGTGTCTCAGCAGTCCCTCGGCCATTTGCGAGCGACAGGAATTGCCGACACAAAGCAGCAGGACTCGTTTTTTGTCAGCCATAATGATACCGTTCTTCCGGGGCAATCTTCAGTTTTTTAATGTAGCGGGAACAGCGACTACCAAGATCTGGTGGCAATCACGGCTCCAGTTGTGCTTATAGTAATATCTTTAACGGGAAGGTCGTATTGAACCCCGTCGATTGCCTTTTTGACGACGCGACTCAGGCCCGAGCAGCAAGGCACCTCCATGTGCGCAATCGTCAGACTGCGTGGCTGCGAATGCACGAGAATTGAGGTCATTTTCTCAACATACGCTTCCTTATCATCGAGCTTCGGGCAGCCGACGATTACCACATGGCCGTCGAGCAATTTCTGGTGAAAATCCGCCATAGCAAAGGGCACGCAATCGGCGCACAGCAACACATCGGCTCCTTTGAGAAACGGTGTGTTGGCCGCAACCAGCGCCAATTGCACGGGCCAATGGCTCAGCCGTGAAGAGGTCGTGGCCGGGTTTGCGGATAAAGGTGTTGGCACGGGAGCCTCCGTCATGATCGGCAAGACGTTTTGCGTCTTGGCGGCCGAGCCAGGGCAAACGCCGTGTTGGGGCTGGGCATCGACTTGCTCAGCCTTGATATGGGCGGTAACCGCTTCGATGTCGAACTCTTCGGCCTCGCGCTGTTCGAGGCTAATCGCCCCCAAGGGGCACTTGCCGATGCATACGCCCAGCCCATCACAAAAACTTTCTCGCACGACGCGAGCCTTGCCATCGATGATCGCCAAGGCACCCTCGGGACAATTGACGATGCAATCGCCGCACCCGTTGCACTTTTCTTCGTCAATTTTGACGATATTTCTCACAGCCATTACATCAACTTTCACCTTTCGATCAATGATGCATCTGATGTTCGATCCGTCATGGATGGTCGAACACCATGCTTTTCACTTCGATACCTTTGATTGCTGCTAGTTTTTCTATAATCTGTTCGCGTTCTTCTTCGGAGCCGACAAATTCGATCAACAATAACCCGTTAGGCGAACAGTAGCTGTCGTTGACGTCGTGCAAACCGACACGCGTTTTAATGTTGCAGCCGAACTCGGTCAGCACATTTTGCACCGTCGGTGTATGTTCCACTCGGTTTGTAACGTGTACACCGAGAATAACATGATCTTTAAGCATAATCGCCTCCTGGTAGAATTATATTAGCGATCCACTGGATCGGGTAGGCATTATTTTCAGCACGACCTATTTGGTCGACTTCCAAAGCCCGTGCAAATTGCATAACGCACGAACCGAGAACTCCGACTTGCAAGAACACTCGAACAGGGCCTCGGGGCTATCGCCTGGCGAGAGGTGTTGTCGGCAAAGCCTGCCGTCGGCAATCACTTCGATCCATTCGATGTAGTGCTTCTCCTCCATGGGATGGGCCACCTCGCCGACTTTCACCTTGAAGCCGCCTTCGACCTGCTCGATGACCGGCACGTGCTTTTCCTTGGCCGCATCGACCGTGTTTTCCTCGTACAAATCCATGGGCCGGCCACAGCACACCAATGCCGCACTGCCCGCATGGACCACTTCTACAATATTTCCGCATAAATCGCAATGATAAACCTGCGTGACGCTGGTTGCCATAACTTCATCCTTTGTGGTTGCCATTGTAATTGCCCTCTTAGGTAATGGTTTTTTAAAAGTTAAATTCTGATATTATTGTTAGCCGAGCCGCTTGCGGCCGTGAAAGCTGCCCTGTAGTTTGGCTCCTTCAACGCGAGCAAGCTCGGCGGCTAACAATAAATCTGCCGTATTGCAACGGCCCGCTAAGGGTTTTTGGCCAAATATTCGGCCACGCCCTCGGACGTCGGCTTCATGGCCTCTTCGCCTTTATGCCAGTTGGCGGGGCAAACTTCTCCGTATTCTTCGGTGAACTGTAACGCATCGAGTACTCGCAGGGCCTCTTCGACGCTGCGCCCCAAGGGCAGATCGTTGACCAACGCGTGGCGCACGATCCCCATGACGGCCGAACGGCGGGCGCGTCGCTATTT